>NZ_BAAGUB010000037.1:0-41147 GCF_054781615.1 Microvirgula curvata
CCGCTGTCGGTGCGCTGGCGGGTGGCGGCGGGAGACGAGTGCAGCGCGGGCGGGCTGGCGCTGCTGCAGTATCCGGGTTACTGCGTGGACCGCAGCCGGCCGGCACGCGAGGCGCCGCCGCTGCCGTTTGCGCAGCAATACCGGGATGCAACATTGCAGCCGGTGCTGACCCAGCGTGGCGACGGCAACTACCGGCTGCAGCGGCCGTGCCCGTGGTATGTGGTCGGGCAGGACGAGAACGACAGTTATCAGGGGGAGAGCGAACCGGAGCCTGAGCCGGAGCCGGATCCTGAGCCCGAACCCGAACCGGACAGCGACGGCCTGCAGGCGCCGGCGGGGAACGGGGATACTCGTCCGGAGATCGGCATGTGGGGGGAATGTATAGAATGGACTGGCCCCCGCAGTCAGCAATATCACTTAAGTGGTGATCGGCGCAGCTATCACCCGGCGTGGCAGCGCTTTCTGAATATGGATCCATATAGTCCTGTGCGGGCTGGCTGGGATAACCCTTATACGTTTTGCAACAATGACCCTGTTAATGAACGCATCTCTGCGAGCGCCCGTTTCTGGAACTATTTCGGCGGGTTTCTGATGATTATTACGGGCATTGCCGTATTGATTGGTACCGCAGGTATTGCCGGGGTTTTCATGATTGGTGCGAGCATCATGGGGGGACTATTGTCGATTGCTTCTGGTGCGACCCAGATTGCAGCGACTGCGCTGATGGATAGCGATCCGAAAGCATCCGCCCGGCTTTCCGAAGCGACAATGGCACTGGCGTATATTGCGGGGGTCTTGCTGGTTCCGCCTACTGGCGGGGGAGGAATTTCTCCCCTGCGTGCGAAATTCAATATGCGGTTCAGAGGTGCAAAGTTGACTAAAACAGGCTCGGGGGCCTCTCCTCTCGTGGCTAAAATTTCCCAAAAAAGTCTGTCGCCTGCGTTGACGCAATCAGCGGGGGCTGCACACAGCAGCACAGGGGCACAACGCCTGGATATTTCTCTTGCTCCTGGCCGTGGATTTTTGCCTGATCCACAAGTGGTAGTGCTGAAAGGTATTTTCAGAATAGCTCAGTGATCACGTCGGGGGCGATATGCTTTTTTATTCGAATGCATTCAATTTGATTAACTGGTTTGAAAACGGTGTCGATTCCAGTACCCTGATGTATATCCAAAATATAATGCTGGCGAAAATCCACGCAAATTTTCTGAACGGCCCGAATGTGGATTTATATATCAGATTTAATCAATTTAGTGCTGTTGATTATGGGTTTGGCATCGGTTGGGAGCTTGGATTTTCCCGCGTTGACGAAGAAACGGGCGAGGATGGTAGTGTAATTAAAACCCTGGTTCTGTTAAATGGTGAACGCTATCGAATAACATCCAGTGCAGACGGTGACGTGAGCTTGCAGTACAAGCAAACGCTTGTTTTCAAAGTGGTGAAAAAAGGAGATGTCTATACGATATATAACAAAAATGGACTGGTTGAAACTGTTGATAATGGCAGAACAGTCAAGATAACAGACAGAAATGGTACCAGTATTTCTATTGTGTGGAATGAGGATGGCTCATTTTCAATCAATAACGATGATGGCTCGGCACTTGTCAAAACGTCTATCCTTAGTGATGAAAATAAAACAACGCATAGCGTAACCACTCCCAGAGGGACGATTGATTACGTGGTTCAGCCGCTGGATGGCAATTTAATGGCTTTAGCAGAAGTCAATGATACCAATCCAGATCGGCGGTTGTTTTCAATGGAATATTTATCTCATAATGATAAATATCTGGCAATCAAAAAATTCATATCGTCATTGAGCTTTTACCAATGTGAGAATATCAGTTATGAAAACTTGAAATGCCCGCCCGGGTTGAACGTGAACGTCCTGGGGGTCACTTCCGTCAATTCGTTTTTTTGTCAATTTATTCGGACTCCCATGTATTTGAATACAATATACCGTTTTGAAAGAAGCAATTATCTCGGTTACGGAGTTGTCGCGCAATGGAACCCTGATGCGGATAATATGGAAAAAATGGATGCCGCAATGACATTTATCAGTTCCGCTGAAATAAAAAATAGAAGAAAAATATGGAGATATTATAATAAATTTTACCTTGAGACAAAAACAGAACGCACCCCTGCACCCAAGAAACGTAGAAAGCATGATGAGTATGAGTACCAGCTAAATCTTGGTGAAGGCATTGCAGAGCAAGCCAGTACCTTCATGCTGCCTGTAAAGGTTTCTCAGGTTGTAACTATTGAAGGCGAGGACGGTGTAATAAAAACCATTCGTAAAGTATCAACGCACCGTTATGATGCCTTTTTCAATGAGACCCATGTAGCCAATGCAGAGGGACAGCTGCTGGATATTGTCTACTTTGATGCACAAGGCGAAAGCGATGGCGATGTCCTTCTTTGCCCTGCTGACCCGGATGGTTTTGTTAATTATATAAAAAGTAAAACACTCTCATCCTGTGCTGTCTCCAATGGGCCAGCCAAAAAAACATGGCAGTATACCTATGCACAGATTACGGGCTGTAGCCTGGTGCTTGTTTCAAGTGAAAAATTCTCAATAAATCATGATGGTGATCGGAAGCCGTCATCTTCTGTTTTGCATAAAATGGACTTTGAGTATCTTGATGCTGCTACTGATTGCCCTGGTCGGGTAAAAAAAGTTATTTCCAATATGGCGACGCTGAAGACAACATGTTATGGCTTGCCCGTCTTGACTTATATCCCTACCACGGAAAATTTTACTTATCTGGTCGACAATGAAAGCAATACGGAAATCATCTCAAGAAATTTAACCGGATTTGATGGGAACGCAACGACGCGCTCTATCAAGAGAAACGGGAAAACAGCAGATATTTTAGAGTCGAGTGATGAGAATGGCGTAAAAACAGTCTACGCTTATAACTCAATTGGTGATGTTGTCAAGTCGGTCTATGCTGCGGGTTCGCTGTATGAAATTACCGAAGTAGTAGTTTATGACCCGGATGATTCAACGATAGTCGTGGCCTCGACAGGGAAGAAGTACAAGGAGATAAGAAAATTCAACGCGGCAGGAAATGTGATACGGGAACAGGTATCCATAACGGATGCTGTTCAGGAAGAGAAAATATTTTTATTGGCAGCCTATCATTATAACATGCTGGGGCAGCTGGCAAGCAGCATTGAGTATGATTACACGGATGATAATGGCTTTATTGTAAAAAAAACGTATTCCTTGTGGAATGTGTATGATGAATTAACCAGCCGAACCTATCCGGGGCAGCGTGTTGACACTTACGTTTATGATGAGGACCTTGATCTGGAGTCAAGTGGGACAATTGCGGTCAGTCACCAGCCTGGCGATGTTAAAACGATAGATTTTTCAAATGAATTTGGAAAACTTTTAAAGAAAGTCCAGTATTGTATTGGGGAAAAAACGCCAGATGCTACGGACGTATTTTCTTATGATGCATTCTGGAACGTCAGAAGGCATGAGCAGAGCGACAAACTGCCTGTTGAATATACGTACGATGGATTTGATCGGCAGATCACTCAAAAAAAATCTACTGTCCAGACTAAAGTCACTACATATGCAGCTCATAGTCGATCCTTGCTGGTCTGCCGCGTGGAAATCAATGGTGTCGTGACTGGCGAGAAAACTTACGATGGGCTGGACAGGATTGTGCGTACAAAAATCGGGGCGGCGGTCTCCGACTATACCTATGCTGGTTCGGCCCTTTATGACAAACCAGGCAGTATTGTGACTCAAGGTGGCTGGATTACTGCTTATGAATACATTGCTGAAATTGGAAAAACAAGCCGTCGTACAAAACGCAGGAATGCACCTGGCAGTCCAATACGCACTATGCGGACCTTCAGTTACAATGCTTCCAGCTGGCTTTTGGAAAAATCGACTAACACCTTGTACAAAAACATTGGTGTAGTAAAGCAAACGGTGTTTTCGCAAGAATTTTCATATGACAAATTTAATAATGTGGCTGGAGAAAAAGCAGAATGGGGAGATTCCATATATGGGGGATACCAGGAAACAATTAAATCATCGCCCCGTGGACTGCCCTATTATGTAATGATGAAGCTATACGACGGAAATGTGATTATTAAATATAATGTGTACAACCAGGACGGAGAGTTGGCATCGGCTTACTATCATTTGAATGACGTGATGTTGTCTCGCTCTTCCATTGAAAGAAATAACTATCATGACATTGCGAGAATAAACAGCTCCGTATTGCTGGGTGGTGATATCTATACCGATTTGTATCAATATAAAGAATATTATAAAAAATATAATCTTGTCAGGGAAATTGGGTATGGTGAGAAATTCGAAAAGAAAAATTTCCCGGTGCTGGTTTGTAAAAGCGTATATGACAAACAGCGCAGATTGGAAAGGATGGATTTCACATACTCGGCAACAAGCACATACTCATGGAATGAAAGATATAGCTATACGCCATTTGCTTCTACTCTCCGGCGTTGGAAAAGAGTGGGGGATATGGTTTATTATGATCAATATGATAAGAAAGTTACGGATCAGAAATTTACTTATGATGCATTCGACAATATTTCTCAAGTCATATCGAATATAGAAGGTGTCACAAATACCAGCACATATACGCATGAAAATACCTATCAGTTAAAGCAAATAAAAAATGTTAATGCGCTAGAAGAGTTGGGTATTCCTGAAACTATTGATTTCACTTCAGATCTGGATGGCAATACCTTGAGTCAGCGTTATAAAATCAAGGGTAAACAAAAATTGACAGAATATTTCTATGATGGCGAAGATGAGGCGTTCAGAACAAGAGTGATCGTCGGAAACAAAGTGAGTCAACGCCATTATTTCTATGACCCCACAGGGAGGCAGGTACGCCATGCCCAGGAAAGCGAGGGGTTTGTCGGAGAAATTTTCTACCTTTTTCATGGTGAAGAGGTCATGCTGTCACTGAGGGCACCATCTTATTCTGATAAAAATTTCTCCGGCTTTACCCTTTTTCACCGAATAGAAGGCTAGGTCATGTTTCTGACTGTTTATACTGGCAGTCGTGAGGAAATAAAAGTATGTCCTTGTTTCGACATGCCGAATGGTAATCTGATTGTGCAGGGAACGCCGTTTATCAGCCTGGCTGGTCGCGACAAAAAAAGCAACAAACCGATATATCATGCCTATTACGAGATGGATATCAATGGGCAGAATGCATACGGTTTGGCGTACCGCTTGAAGAAAAATATCCTGACCCTGCGTGGCGCATCACCCATAGCGCCAGGCATCAAGCCGCAAAAGGTGTTACCGGACCATTAGGCACAGGTTTGCGTTGTTGTCGGTGCACGGCGGGCGAGGCCCGCCGTCTGAAGCTTACTTTGCGTCTGCGGTCGGCTGGATCAGGATGTCGACCCGGCGGTTCATGGCCCGGCCCTGGGCCGTGTCGTTGCCGGCGCGCGGATTGGCCTTGCCCATGCCCACCGTGCTGATCCGGCTGGCGGCGATACCCTTGCCGGTCAGATAGCTTTTCACCGCACTGGCGCGTTGCTGCGACAGCTTCAGGTTGTAGGCGTCGCTGCCGACGTTGTCGGTGTAGCCGGTGATTTTCAGCGTGGTCTTGTCATACTCGCCGAGTACCTGCGCCACCTTGTTCATGGCCGGATAGAACGCCGGCTTCACTTTCGACGAGTTGAAGGCAAAAGTGGCTTCCTCGTTCATGGTCACGACCAGGCTCTTGTCCGGGCGCTGCTGGAGTTCCATCTGGCCGCTGGAGATTTCCTGGCGCATGGACTCTTCCATCTTGGCCTTTTGCCGGTCCATGTAGTAGCCGGTGCCGGCACCGATCGCCGCACCGGCAGCAGCGCCGATCAGCGCACCCTTGGTGCTGTCGCCGATCAGGACGCCGGCCGCCGCGCCGCCGAGGGTGCCGATGATGGCGCCCATGCCGGTATTGCTCATGCCGCCCGGATTCTGCTGGCCGGGCTGGGTCGCGCAGCCGGCGACGCTGAATGCCACGCCGGTTGCAATCGCCGCAAGGGTTGTTCTTTTCATGCCGATACCTCCGTGATGGACAAACTGGGCGGGCCGGCTGCAGGCTGCGCAGCCGGCCTACTCCTTCGTGGTAGTCCTTCCCGGGCGACTTGCCAAATGCGGCGTCCGCTCAGTCGGCGGCGTCGATGGCCTCGATGTCGGACTGCACGGCCAGCCAGTCCTCTTCGACCTGCTCCAGCCGGGTGGCCAGTTCGCCCTGGCGCTTGATCGCCGCCGCCAGCTCGTTGCGCTTGTCGGCACCGTACATGGATTCGTCGGCGATCAGCGCGTCCAGTATGGCCTTTTCTGCATGCAGGCGGTCGAGTTCCTGTTCCAGCTTGCCCAGCCGCGACAGCAGCGGCTTTTTCTGGGCCGATTTGCGCTGGCGCGATTCGGCCTCCTGGCGCTTCTGGGTCTTGCGGTCGACTTCCGGCATGTCACTGGCTGCCGCGCGATCGGTGACACTGTCCTGCTGCTGGGTCAGCCGGTAACGCCGGTAGTCGTCGAGATCGCCATCGAACGGCGTCACGCTGCCATGCTCCACCAGCCAGTACTGGTCAGTCGTCGACGACAGCAGCGAGCGATCGTGCGACACCACGATCACGGCACCGTTGTAGTCCTGCATCGCCAGCGTCAGTGCGGCGCGCATGTCCAGGTCCAGGTGGTTGGTCGGTTCGTCGAGCAGCAACAGGTTGGGTTTTTGCCAGACGATCAGCGCCAGCGCCAGACGGGACTTTTCCCCGCCGGACATCGGTCCGACCGGGGCCAGTGCCGCGTCGCCACGGAAGTCGAAGCCGCCGAGGAAGTCGCGCAGCTCCTGTTCGCGCACCGTTGGCGACAGCCGCTGCACATGCCAGATCGGCGATTCGTCAGCACGCAGCGTTTCCAGCTGGTGCTGGGCAAAGTAGCCGATGCGCAGGTCGCGGGCCGGGGTCAGCGTGCCGCTCAGCGGCGCATGTTCACCGGCCAGCAGTTTGATCAGCGTCGACTTGCCGGCGCCGTTCGGGCCGAGCAGGCCGATACGGGCGCCAGCCTGAATGTTCAGGTTCAGATGGGACAGGATGGCGGTGTCGCCATAGCCGGCCGAGGCGCGCTCGGTCACCAGCAGCGGATTCGGGCTGTGGGTCGGCGAATCGAACGTGAAGTTGAACGGCGAATCGGCATGCGCGGCCGCGACGCGTTCCAGCTTCTCCAGTGCCTTGACCCGGCTCTGCGCCTGCTTGGCCTTGCTGGCCTTGGCCTTGAAACGGCGAATGAAGTTTTCCAGGTGGGCAATGGTGGCCTGCTGCTTGTCGAAGGCGACCTGCTGCTGGGCCAGTTGCTCGGCGCGCTGGGTTTCGAAGTCGGTATAGCCGCCGGTGTACAGCGTGATGCTGCCGCGGGCGACTTCGGCGATATGGCTGACCACGGCATCGAGGAATTCGCGGTCGTGCGAGATCAGCAGCAGCGTGCCCGGATAGGCTGCCAGCCACTGTTCGAGCCACAGCACGGCTTCGAGGTCCAGGTGGTTGGTCGGTTCGTCGAGCAGCAGCAGGTCGGAACGGCACATCAGTGCCTGGGCCAGGTTCAGCCGCATGCGCCAGCCGCCGGAGAACGACGAGACCGGGCGTGCCTGCTTTTCTTCCGAGAAGCCGAGGCCGGCCAGCAGTTTGGCGGCGCGTGCCGGTGCCGAATAGGCATCGATACGCGCCAGTTCGCCGTGCAGATGGCCGATTTTCGTGCCGTCGTGGGCGTCCTCGGCCTGGCGCAGCGCCGCTTCGAGTTCGCGCAGCTCGCGGTCGCCGTCCAGCGTGTATTCGAGCGCCGAGCTGGTCAGGGCCGGGGTTTCCTGTGCCACATGGGCGACGGTCCAGCCGCGCGGGTAGTCGCAGTCGCCCTGTTCCTGATGCAGTTGTTTCAGCATCAGCCCGAACAGGCTGGATTTGCCGGTGCCGTTGCTGCCGACCACGCCGACACGCCAGCCGGGGTGGATGGTCAGGTTGACGTTGGAGAACAGCTCTTTGAGGCCGCGGCGGAGGGTCAGGTTTTTAAGTTGGATCATGAATGGTCTGGTAAGGGCGATGCCGGCTGTATCGGCGCGGGCATCGCATTGGGCACATCAGTCGCCGACCACATCCACGCCCTTGGGCGGGGTGAAGCGGAAGTGCGACGGATCGAGCTTGGGATTTTTCTGCAGGTTGGAGAATTCCAGCGTGGTGGTCTGGCCGAAGCTGTCGGCGAGCACCATCCGCACCAGATTGCCGTCCCGGAAGCCCATGCGTACCGCGTTGAAGGTGCCTTCGCGCTTCGGCGTGGCCGACAGCCAGTCAAGGCCGTTTTCCACGCCGAGGTTCTTGAGCGTGTAATCGCGTTCGATCTCGTTGCTGCCGGCCAGCAGGGCGGCCGGGCTCGAACCGAGTGCGTCGTCGAGTTTCTTGGTGGTGACCTGGGCCAGGTCCTGGTCATACACCCACAGGCGCTTGCCGTCGCCGACGATCAGCTGGGCATAGGGCCTGGTGTAGCTCCAGCGGAACTTGCCCGGGCGGGACAGTTCCATGCTGCCGCTCGCGGTCTGGGTCTGGCGACCGGTGACAACCTGGCTGAAGCTGGCTTTCATCGAGCGGGTTTCACCGACAAAGCGTTTGAGCTGGGCGATGCCGTCGGCGTGAGCGGCCAGCGGGGCGAGCGCGATCAGCGCGGTGACGAGCAGTTTTTTCATGAGGGCGATTCTCCTGACAAGTCGGGGCGCGGGTCGGGCCCGCGCGACGAACGCCATGGCAACGGATCGGCTTTGTGCCTGCCTGTCACAGGGCGGGCAGGGCGCCGGATCACGGGGACAGATAAAAGGGAAGCGGGCCGGCGGATTGTCTTCCCGCCGGCCCGTGCTTCATCAACTGAAGCGGTTGGTGATCGGGTAGCGCCAGTCCTTGCCGAAGGCGCGGTGGGTGATGCGCGGACCGATCGGTGCCTGGCGGCGCTTGTACTCGTTGATCTTCAGCAGCCGGGTCACCTTGTCCACATCGGTGGCCTGGTAGCCGAGATCGACGATGTCCTCGAGGCTGCGGTTCATTTCCACATATTCGGCCATGATGGCGTCGAGCACGTCATACGGCGGCAGGCTGTCCTGGTCGAGCTGGTCGGGCCGCAGTTCGGCCGACGGGGCGCGGTCGATAATGCGGCGCGGAATGACTTCGCCCTGCAGGTTGCGCCACTCGGCCAGTTCGTACACCAGCGTCTTGGCGACGTCGCGCAGCACGGCAAAACCGCCGGCCATGTCGCCATACAGCGTGGCGTAGCCAGTGGTCATCTCCGACTTGTTGCCGGTGGTCAGCACCAGCTTGCCGCTCTTGTTCGACAGTGCCATCAGCAGCACGCCGCGAATGCGCGACTGCAGGTTTTCCTCGGTGGCGTCGGCCGGGCGGTCGCCGAACAGCGGCGTCAGGGCGGCCATGAACGACTCGTACATCGGCCAGATGGCGATCTCGTCATACTTGATGCCGAGGCGTCTGACCATATCGCGGCTGTCGTCGACGCTGATGTCGGCGGTGTAGCGCGACGGCATCATCACCGCGTGCACGCGGTCGGCGCCAAGTGCATCGACGGCAATCGCCAGCGTGAGTGCCGAGTCGATGCCGCCGGACAGGCCCAGCAGCACGCCGGGGAAACCGTTCTTGCCGATATAGTCGCGCACGCCGAGCACCAGCGCACGGTAGGCGGCCTCGACCGGGTCCGGCAGCGGCGTGATGTCGGCCGGCCGGAAGTCGCCGTTCTCGACATCGAGATAGGCGAGCCGTTCGGCAAATTGCGGCAGTTGCGCGGCGATGGTGCCATCGCGGGCGACGGCGAACGAGCCGCCGTCGAAAATCAGTTCGTCCTGTCCGCCGATCAGGTTCACATAGGCGACCGGCAGGCCGGTTTCCTCGACCCGCCAGCGGCATTCCTGTGTGCGGACCACCGTTTTCTCGCGATGGAACGGCGACGCATTCAGCACCACCAGCACGTCGGCACCGGCATCCTGCGCGGCGGCGGCCGGCTCCGGCCCCCAGATATCCTCGCAGATCAGCACGCCGACCTTGCTGTCGCCCTGGGTGAACACCAGCGGCGCCGCACCGGGCGAGAAGTAGCGCACTTCATCGAACACTTCCTCGTTCGGCAGCCGCATCTTGTGGTATTCGCCGAGGATGTTGCCGTCGCGGATCACCGTGGCGGCATTGAAACGCTCGTTGCCATGCTGGACCGGATGGCCGATCACCAGCGTGATGCCGTCGATTTCCATCAGCTTGTCGAGCGCCACATGCACCGCCTGGTAGAACGCGGGACGCAGCAGCAGGTCCTCGGGGCTGTAGCCGGTCAGCGCCAGTTCCGGCGTAACCAGTACATCGGCGCCGGCGTCGCGGGCGGTGCGGGCCAGGCCGGCAATCTTTTCTGCATTGCCGGCGATATCGCCGACGATGGGGTTGAATTGGGCAAGTGCGAGACGCATTGCAATCTTTAAGTGGTATCAGCGGAACATGTGATTCTATCCACTTGCCAGCGCTTGGCTAGGCCTTTCGACCGTTGCCGTCGCGTCGTGATGCGCGACAGGCGGCAAAGATGGCTTGCCGAAGCGGTCGCGACCTGCTTATAATCCGCGCCTCATCTCGCGGAGAGGTGGATGAGTGGTTTAAGTCGCACGCCTGGAAAGCGTGTTCAGGGTAATACCCTGACGGGGGTTCGAATCCCCCTCTCTCCGCCACGTATTGTCAAAAAAGCCCTGATTTTTCAGGGCTTTTTTGTTTTTCCGGCCTGGCTGCATGCCATGTTTGCAGGTGCCCGGATGCAGGTAAACTGCCCTGATGCAATCAATACGGCATTCAGGGGAGGCAACAGCATGGCAACTTTCAACCACCAGGACGGCCACCACGTCGAGACAGACGGCGCGCGCATCTACTACGAAGAGCAGGGCGACCGGCATGGCCCCGCGCTGGTTTTTCTCCATGGTGGTTTCGGTGACATCGAGACCTTCAATGCCATCACGCCCCAGCTGGGCAAGCGCTGGCGGCTGATCGGCATCGACAGTCGCGGTCAGGGCAAATCCACGCTTGGCGGGGCAGCCCTGAGCTACAAGCGTCTCCAGCAGGATGTGGAAGCCGTAATCCGGCACCTGGGTCTGGACCGCGTCAGCATCATCGGCCACAGCGATGGCGGTATCGCCGCCCTGCGGCTGGCCGCCAGCCGGACAGTCGGGGTCGACAAGCTCGTCACGATCGGCGCGCACTGGGCCCTGGGCGCAGACGATCCGGCGCGTGACATGTATGCCGGCATCACGGCCAAGAGCTGGCGCGAGATGTTCCCGCACAGCTACGACAGCTATCAGAAACTGAACCCGGAGCCGGACTTCGAGCGCTTGACGGCTGCGCTGCAGAGTCTGTGGCTTGACTCGGGCGAAGACGGCTATCCGAATGAAGCCGTGCGCGACATCACCGCTGCCTTGCTGGTGGTTCGTGGCGACGAAGACCAGCTTGTCTCGCGTGCCAATGCGGTTGAACTCGCCGACCGGGTACCGGGCGCAAAGCTGCTGAACATCCCGTTTGCCGATCATTCGACCCATGAGGATCAGCCCGGCTGGCTGCTTGCCGTTCTCGATGCGTTCCTGCACGACCGGTAAGCCGGCAGGGTACGGCGCCAGTTGAATGCGGACGGCGCCGTTGTCGCCGGACGTGTTCACTGCGCAATAACCCTTATGGATACATGGAAAAGCGACACCAAGATGCACAAATGAATATATGGCAATGTTCTGCCTGAATGCGGATGCTATGATCCGGCGCGCCACAAGGATGAAGAAACCTGCCTGCTTCAGGATATAAAAATCAGACCAATGGTTTTTATATCCTGGTGAGTGCACCCGGAATTGGTGGATGGGTTTCTGCCAGTAAAAATACCGAATGCATTTTAGCGGAAAAACCGTGTGAAAAAAACACTGCTCCATATTCTGACCTACGGCCTGATTCTGTCTGCAGCGCTGGTCATACTGTTCTTCATTCTCTCCCTTGGTTCCGGGGGAAGTCCGGTTCTCCTGCAAAACAGCAGTGACCAGGGCGGCTGGCTGGATATTGCGCCCCAGGTGCTGATCCAGCATGCGCATCAGCCACTGGTCGGCCTGCTGATTCAAATCCTGTCGATCCTGATCCTGTCCCGCGCCTGCGCCTGGGTGGTCAGGCTGTTCGGGCAGCCGCGCGTGATTGGCGAGATGATTGCCGGCATTCTGCTCGGCAAATCGGTATTGGCATTATTGTGGCCTGCCGGCTATGACTTCCTCTTTCCGGAAGCATCGATGCCGCAGCTGTATTTCTTCAGCCAGATCGGGCTTATCTTCTTCATGTTTATCGTCGGGCTGGAGTTGCGTCTGTCCAGTCTGAAAAGAAGCGCTTCGGCTGCCGTGGTCATTTCGCACGCCAGCATTCTGCTGCCCTTCCTGCTGGGGGTCTTGCTGGCGCTCGGCCTGTACCGGCAATATTGCCCGCCCGGCATCGCGTTTTCTTCCTTTGCCCTGTTCATGGGCATCGCCATGAGCATTACCGCGTTTCCCGTCCTGGCCCGGATCATTCAGGAGAAGCAGCTGTCCGGCACCTCGCTCGGTTCGATGGCGATTGCCTGCGCCGCGATCGATGACGTGACGGCCTGGTGCCTGCTGGCCGCCGTGCTCGGGCTGGTCAAGGCCGGGTCGATGAAATCGGCCGTCGTGGTGCTGATCATGGCTGTCATCTATGTGCTGTTCATGGTCAAGGTCATCCGGCCGCTGGCGCAGCGGGTGCTCCGTCATGCGACGGTGGACGGAAAGACCACCAGCAGTCAGCTGGCCTTCATTTTCGCCATTGGTCTGGGCTCGGCCCTGGTATCGGAAGTGATCGGCATCCACGCCCTGTTCGGGGCGTTCCTGGCCGGCGCCATCATGCCGCACCAGCTGACGCTGCGGATCAACCTGTGCGCCAAGATCGAACACCTGACCACCGTGGTCCTGCTGCCGATCTTCTTTACCTATACCGGCATCCGGGTGCAGATCGGGCTGCTGGACAACTGGCAGGCGTGGCAGCACTGCGCGGCCATCATTGCCGTGGCCACGGTCGGGAAGATGGTCGGCGCGGCGGTTGCGGCGCGAAGCAAGGGCATCAAGTGGCGTGACGCATGGGCGCTGGGCGCCCTGATGAACACTCGTGGCCTGATGGAGCTGGTGGTTTTGAATATCGGCTACGATATCGGCATCCTGTCGCCGCAGATTTTCGCCATGCTGGTGGTGATGGCGCTGGTGACCACCTTCATGACCGGCCCGCTGCTGGCCCTGATCCTGCCCGGCCTGCGCCAGAAGCAGCGCAGCCATCCATACGAGATGCAGGCTTCGTGAGCGGTTTCACCTCGGCAGAAACCGCAGCCCGACTCCCGGCTCGGTCAGGATATAGCGCGGATCGCCCAGCTTCTGCCTGAGCTTGCCGACCAGAATGCGCAGGTAGTGGGCATCGTCCTCGTGTGTGGGGCCCCATAGCGTGCGCAGCAGGCAGGACTGGGTCAGCAGACGGCCGGGCTGTTGCGCCAGCAGGGCCAGCAGGGAGAACTCCTTGCGGGTCAGCGAAAGCGGCTGCCCCTGACGCCGGACCTGATGACGCGAAAAATCAATACTGAGTACGCCATCGTCGTAAACCGCCGTTGCCTCGCCCTCGATGCCGATATCGTCCAGGCAGGCCTGGACCCGGGCCGCGACTTCCGCGATATCGCACGGTGCGCGGGGTGTGCCGGTGACCGTTACCGTCTGCCCGGGGGGAACGGTCACGACAATGCGCAGCGGGGGAGGAAAGGGGTCAGGATCTGGACTCACGTCGGTGGTTCTCCGGGCGGGACACCCGTGTGTATCAAGGGTAAAAGTCGCTGCGCACCATTCTTTCCTGCTGGATATAAAATTGCTGTTCAGATAATGCCGGGAAATATAAATATGCTGTAAATAAAGACAGTTATTGTCGCTGACGCCGCACTCTGTCCAGTTAACGGCAGGGTGCCGGTAATAACCAGCGTGGCAGTGCAGAATTTACGTTAATTTTACGCCGCGGCATTTTCCTGTGGGCTATGGTGCTGGCATGAGAGTGGCTGAGACGTTCTGATGCACACCGTTATCAAGGATGTGGTTTTTATTACCCTGGCCGTGGCGGTTTTTGTGCTGGTGTTTCGCTGTGCGCGACAGGCTGTTGTCAGTCTGACGCTGTGGCACCAGCGGCGAGGCGCCGGCAAACCCGTCGATAACGTGCTGTCGGCGCGCGGGGAGTGAGCCATGGACACCGAACTCCTGCACGCGCTGGCAGCCTTGCTGGTGGTTGTGGTGCCGCTGGCACTGGTCGGGATTCTTGTCTGCCGGACCGCGGCTGCCGCCAGACCGAAATCGGCACCGGTCATGCCACACGGCAAGCGCAAGCCGCAGACAGACCCAGAAACACCGGGGCCCGGCGTATGATCTGAAGAATCTGGTACTAGCGGACCTTTCTTCATGAGTCTCGTCACCTATCTCGGCAAGCAGATCCTCGGCGTTCTCAGCGCCTACCGGCAGGATGATGTCGTTATTCATATCTGTGGCGTGTACCCGCAGCACGACAATCGCCTGCGGCTGTTCTTTC
Source organism: Microvirgula curvata (assembly GCF_054781615.1). NCBI lineage: Bacteria > Pseudomonadati > Pseudomonadota > Betaproteobacteria > Neisseriales > Aquaspirillaceae > Microvirgula > Microvirgula curvata. The sequence continues at coordinate 14,638 of NZ_BAAGUB010000037.1, forward strand.
CGCACGGGCATGCGCTGCAGCAGGGCGATCTGGCCACGATTCACCTGGACAACCGTACCGGGGTCGACGAGTTCGACTCGTCGATTCGCGTCTATCGGGCGTCCTACAAGGGGCGGGTGCAGGCCGTGGATGGCGACTGGGCCGTGCTTGAACCGCGCGAATGCATGCTGCTGCACGGTTTTACCGCCGTAGAGAACCTGCGTGAGCCCGGTTATGACTACCCGGCCGATCCGCGTCCGGAGCGGCCGGTGCCGCTGAGCACGCTGGCCAGCCTGCCGCCGATCGCCGGGCGCGACCGCGAGAACAAGGTCGGGGTGCTCATCACCCTCGCGCCGGAACAGCCGCACACGACCGTGCTTGCCTTCCTGTCTACCGAGAACGATGACGTCTTCCTGATCACTTTCCCGGAAACCTTCAAATCCAGACAGTTGAAGCGCAACCCGCACTGCTTCTTCGTGATGGACGAGCGCGCGACCTTTACCTTCGAGCGCGCGATCGAGTGGAACTACACCATCATCGAGGGCCAGGCCAGCCTGGTACCGAACGGCAGCGCCGTGTTCGAGGAAATCCGCCAGGCGTTTATCGACAAGAACCCGTGGGAGATGCCGTTCTTCATTCGCGAAGACCTCGAGATGTACCACATCCGCTGCGAGCGGCTGCTGTGCCCGGGGCGCCCTGCCGCACAGGCAAAAATTGCCGACGGGCGGTAAAAACCGGTCATGCAGTATGTGATTTTGCTGCGATCCATGCCGGCTGACGGGGAATCCGGGCTGGCATGAATCCTGCTGTTTCAGTGGCTGAAACGTTTACTGACAAAGGGATTCGCATGTCGAATATTCGTGAAGCCAGCCTGAGCAATGTCCTCGACGCCGTCTCGTCGTCGACCAGGAAAAAAACCGATACGGCAGCCGCCGACTGGAACGCGGCGCTGGTTGCCGCGTTCGCCGGCCTGGGGGCGACGGCCCAGAACACCACCACCGCTGCTGCTGGCAGCAGCGCGGCCGTCAGCGCCGCCGGGGCTGCCGGAGCCGTACCGTCGGCGACGACCGGCAAGAGCACCAGCGAGAGCTTCCTTGAGTACATGGCGATGTCGCCGCGCGAAAAGGTCATGGCGCGGATACTGGCCCAGCTCGGCATTTCCAAGGAAGAGTACGAGGCCATGCCGCCGGAAGAAAAGGCAAAGGTCGCAGCGAAGATCGAAGAGCTGATGAAGAAGCAGGCCGAGCTGCAGGGCGGGGGCGACGATGCCGCCAGCACCGAAGAAGCGGCGGCCAGACTGAACGCCAGCATGATCAGCAAGTACAGCGACGGCGAGAAGCTCTGGCTCAATCTGCAGGCCTGACCCGTTGCGGCTTGACCCGCGTCATGTCGCCAGTCCCGGTCATGACGCTAATCTGAAGGCAGTGCATGGCACTGCCTTCAGACGTTAATGGGGCCGGCATGGCAAAAAAATTCCCGCTTAACCCGAAACACCCGGAGCGAATCTGCTGGGGGTGTGACAAATACTGCCCGGTCGATTCCCTCCAGTGCGGCAACGGCTCCGGCCGTACCCAGCACCCGGCCGAGGTCATCGGCGAAGACTGGTATCTGTGGGGCGACTGGGGGCTGGATATTCCCGACGAGCTGCAAAAGCCCGCCGACGATCCCGCCTGAGCCCTGCGACCGGGGCCGGCTCAGGCCGACGGCGCCAGCACGGCGGTGGCCTCGATCTCGAACAGCATGCCGTCAAGCGCCAGCCGTGGCACCGGGATCAGTGTGCATGCCGGCATTGGCGCGCCATCCCATAGCGCCGTCAACACCCGGCCGAACACCTGCAGCCGTTCCTGCGAATGGTCGACGATCAGCACCGTCAGCCTGGCCACATCGCGCGGGCCGGCGCCGGCTGCCCGCAATGCCGTTTCCAGATTGGCCAGCGCCTGCCTGACCTGCTGCCCGAAATCGGGGGAGAGCGTGCCCTGCGCGTCTTCGCCGCCCTGACCGGCAACATGGACCAGCCGGGCCGGTCCATCGACGATGGCCAGATGGGAGTAACCGTTCGGGCGCGGATCATACAGCCCTTCCGGGTTGAGGAAAGTCAGTTGCGGAGCGGGGGTTGCAGTCGTCATCGGATGGCACCTGTGAGGGAAGAGTGGTCTACCGTAGCGCCTCAAGCGGACTTGAGGTCAAGACGGCAAGGGCACATTGACCTCCTCCCGAAAAACCGTAGCGGAGAGAAGTAGAGATTTCTGGCAAAGCGGAGTTGGGCACCACGGTCGCGGAGGTCTGCCGCAAGATGGGCATCTCCGAGGCCACCTTCTGCAACTGGAAGAAGAAATACGGCGGCCTCGGCGTCAGCGAACTGCGCCGCTTGAAGCAGCTGGAAGAAGAGAATGCCCGGCTCAAGCGCATGGTGGCTGACCTGAGCCTGGACAAGCAGATGCTGCAGGAAGTCATCCAGAAAAAGCTGTGAAGCCGGCTCGCAAACGCGAGCTGGCCAACTTCCTGATCAACGCGTACCGCGTCAGCATTCGCCGCGCCACCGCTGTCGTTCAGCAGCGGCCGTCTCCTAAGCCGCGGACGTAGTCGCGACGATGCGGCATGTGCAAGCCTTGCGCGGGACGCCGCAGCGGATTCAGGTCGACAACGGCAGTGAATTCATTTCGGTGGCGCTGGATCAATGGGCGTACGAACAAGGCGTCACGCTGGACTTCTCGCGGCCGGGGAAACCCGCGGATAATGTCTTCATCGAGTCGTTCAACGGCAGTCTGCGGGATGAGTGCCTGAACGTGCATTGGTTTTTGCCGCTGGCTGACGCGCGTGACAAGATCGAGCGTTGGCGCAGGATTACAACGAACTCACGCCGCACAGTTCGCTGGGCGACCGGTCTCCCGGCGAGTTCCGGCTAGCCCATCCAGAAGCCGGAAATCTCCAGTTTAGACCGCTCGGTTAGTCGGGGGGAGGTCAAGAAACCAGCAGACAAAAAGAACTGTTGCTACGGATTTCCCATTAAAGCATTTCATGAGGTAGATATGGTGGAAATTAATTGCGCATGCGTTATGGGTGGGGGGGGAGTTCCATCCTTCTTCGATTGCGAGGCATATGTTGTCGACAGATGATTTTTCCGCACACTCTGCCGGTGAGATTGCCACTGAAGGATATCATAAAGGAAAGCCTTACCCTTTGGGGAGGATGATGTTGGATGCTTCTCCAGAAAGGATAGTGGAGTTCATTGAAACTATTGGCGATCTGAAAAAAATAGGTGTTGAATATGTCGATGTGTGCTTAAATGTTGCATACAATAAAGAGTGTGTGTTTGATCTGAGCCCAGATCTTGCAGCAAGGTTTGCACGGTTGAATATTATATTAGGAGTGACATGTTATGAGCTTGATGAGTAATGTTTGACAGCAAAAAATTTGACGCTTGGTTTTTACGCGCCAGTTATGGCATCAGAAGGCAAAAATGTACATAATGAATTGCATATGCGTGATAAGTGGCGAACAATTATCTCCTGAAGCATTAAATCAATACCTGCATCCAGATGAGCGTGTTGCATTCTATCCTTTTGGTGAAGTTACTGTTCGTGTGGACTATCCTCTTGCCAGCATTGTTGTCTCTGGCGAATTTGAACGTATTTTTGAAATTGCCAGTCAAATTGAAGTAAATGAGAAACAGAATATGAAATGCACGAGTTTTCTGCTAAATGTAGTTTATAAAAATCAGTGCAATATGGAATTTCGCCCAAATGAACTGAAGCATATTGCTGATATTAACTTGCCGTTGTGATTTATATGCAGGTCGGATGACGATGCAGAATATGAATGGCCGCCTGAGTACAGTTAAAAATAGCTTGGGATGCTGGTTGTACGGGTGTTAAATATTTAATAATATCTGATTTTATATTTTGCGATTAACCTGTCACTTTTATTGCGCTTTTTGCAAAACTGAATCAAATTATCACGCAGCATTTTGCGTAGAAATAACGGAAAGAAACCATCCCCGAAACCCTCTGCCTCACCACCGGCCTCATCGCCAGCCTGCTGACCTTCACCCTCAGTCACGGACGCCGGCGGTTGTGGCTGCTGCTGGCGCCGTACCCGGTCGCCGCTGCGCTGTTCGCCATGTTGACCGTCTGGGGGCCGCCCTATGCCGGGCTGCTGGTGCTGTTCGTCGGCGTTGCCACAGCCGTCGGGCATCTTGCCGGCATGCTGCTGGCCTTGCTGGGTGGCTGGCTGTGGCGTCGTGCCGGTCCGCCGGACGCCCGCTGAGCATTACGGCTGTGCTGCCTGCTTCAGCCGCCGGTACAGCGTGCGTTCGCTGATGCCCAGTGCTCGCGCCTGTTCGCTGCGCTTCAGCCCGGCGGCGGGCGGAGGCGGGGTGTCGCTGTCGCGGCGGGGGCCGGGTGCGGATGACAGCGCTTCCTCGATCAGGGCCTCGTCGATCAGCCCGTTGCCGCTCAGCAGACAGCAGCGGGTGGCGATATTGCGCAGTTCGCGGATATTGCCGGGGAAGGCATGGCTGGTCAGCCGTGCCAGTGCCGCCGGGCTGAAGCGGCAGTCCGGGTGGCTGCGGGCGAGCAGGGCTTCCGCCAGCAGCGGGATGTCTTCACGCCGCTCGGACAGGGGCGGCAGGTACAGCGGGAACGTGGACAGCCGGTAGTACAGGTCGGCGCGGAAGCGGCCTTCCTCGACCCGGCGGGCCAGCAGGTGGTGGGTGGCGGACACGATGCGGACATCGGCGCGCCGCCACTCGGTCGAGCCGAGCCGGCGGTAGGTGCCGGTTTCCAGCAGCCGCAGCAGTTTGGACTGCATGGCCAGCGGCATGTCGCCGATCTCGTCGAGGAACAGCGTGCCGCCATTCGCGGCTTCCACCAGCCCGGTCTGGCGCAGCACTGCGCCGGTAAACGCGCCTTTCTCGTGGCCGAACAGCTCGCTGTCGATCAGGTTCTCCGGCAGGCCGGTACAGTCGACGGTGACAAACGGTTTCTCTGCCCGCCGGCTGGCTGCGTGCAGCGCTTTGGCGACCAGTTCCTTGCCGGTGCCGGAAGCGCCCTGCAGCAGCACGGTTTCATCGCTCGGTGCGACCCGGGCCAGGCGTTCCAGCATGTGCCGGAAGGCGGGCGAGCGGCCGATCAGGCCGTCGCCCTGGATATCGCGTCCGGCCGCCAGCGGCGACATGCGTTCGACAAAGTAGCGGTAGCCGCCATCGTCGCCCGGGATCGGGGTCAGGGCGATGTCGACGTATTCCTCGCCGCGCGGCGTGTGGTGCAGGTGGACCACGCGTTCGCGCTTGCCGCTGGCCAGGCTGTCGGAGAGCGGACAGCTTTCGCCGCAGCGGTTGCAGGGCCGTGGATAGTGGTGGGACACCTCGTAACAGAAGCGCCCCCTGACATCGCGACCATCACCGAAGCGGTCGAGATAGGCGCGGTTGGCATGCACGATGCGATAGCCGGCGTCGCACACGATATGCGGATCGGGCAGGGCGTCGATAAAGGCCAGCAGTGCGGTCGGGTCGGGCATGGGCGGCTTTCTGTCAGTGAATCACTGCCATTTTCTGCCATTGCCGCCACTGTGTCATGACACGGTGGCGGGCGGCGCAGCGCAAAAATTTGCAAGTTGATGATTTGCAAACGGTTTATGTAATCCGGGCGGCTGGCACGGTTATTGATATGGATGTCATTCGACAAGAAGGAGATCCGGATGACTGCGCCACCCCCGCGCCTGCTGCGCGACATCGTGATCGTGCTCGTGCTGAAGGTCATGGCGATCGTGCTGCTGTGGTACCTGTTCGTTGATGATCAGCGCGTCGAGGTGGATGCCGCGACCACGGCGCGGCAATTCGCGCCGGTTTCTCCTTCCGGGCACAGACAACAAGGAGAAATACATGCCAATTGATAGTGTGGTCGACCTGTCCCGGCTGCAGTTTGCCGCGACGGCGATGTACCATTTTCTGTTCGTGCCACTGACGCTGGGCATGGTCTGGATGCTGGTCATCATGGAGTCCGTCCATGTGATGACCGGCCAGGTGGTCTATCGCGACATGACGCGCTTCTGGGGCAAGCTGTTCGGCATCAACTTTGCACTGGGCGTTACGACCGGCATCACGCTGGAATTCCAGTTCGGGACCAACTGGGCCTACTACTCGCACTACGTCGGTGACATTTTCGGCGCACCGCTGGCAATCGAGGGCCTGATGGCCTTCTTCCTCGAATCGACCTTTATCGGTCTGTTCTTCTTTGGCTGGGACCGGCTGTCGCGCAAGCAGCACCTGCTGGTGACCATTCTGATGGCGGTGGGGACCAATCTGTCCGCGCTGTGGATTCTGATCGCCAACGGCTGGATGCAGAACCCGGTCGGCGCCGAGTTCAGTTATGAAACCATGCGCATGGAAATGACCGATTTCTGGGCCGTGGTATTCAACCCGGATGCCCAGGCCAAGTTCGTCCATACCGTGTCTGCCGGCTATGTGACCGGCGCCATGTTCGTGCTGTCGATATCGAGCTGGTACCTGCTGCGCAAGCGCGACGTCGAATTCGCCAGGAAGAGCTTTCGCATTGCCGCCGCGTTCGGCTTCGCCTCGGTGTGCTCGGTGATCGTGCTGGGTGACGAGTCCGGCTATACCGTCGGTGAGGCGCAGCAGACCAAGCTGGCGGCGATGGAAGCCATGTGGCACACCGAGCCGGCGCCGGCATCGTTCAACCTGATCGCCTGGCCGAACCAGGCCGAGATGAAGAATGACTGGGCGATCGAGATTCCCTGGGTGATGGGGCTGATCGGCACCCGCTCGGTCGACCGGGAGATCCCGGGCATCCACGAGATCGTCGCCCGGAACCGGCAGCGCATCGACTCCGGCATCGTGGCCGTCAAGGCGCTGGAAACCCTGCGCGCCGACCGTGGCAATGCGGCGGCGCTGGCGGCGTTCGACGCCCACAAGGCCGATCTCGGCTTCGGTCTGCTGCTGAAAAAATACACCGATGATGTCGGTGCCGCGACGCCGGCCATGCGTGATGCCGCTGCGCGCGACACCATTCCGGGCGTGGCGCCGCTGTTCTGGAGTTTCCGCCTGATGGTGGCGCTGGGCTTCTGGATGCTGGCGCTGTTCTCCGCTGCGCTGTGGTACTCGGTCAAGGGCTGCTTTGCCGAGCGCCGCTGGTTGCTGAAGGCGGCGCTGTGGAGCCTGCCGATGCCGTGGTTCGCCTGCGAAGTCGGCTGGCTGGTGGCCGAGTACGGGCGGCAGCCGTGGACCATCTACGGCGTGCTGCCGACCCGGCTGTCGGTGTCGACGCTGTCGGTCGGTTCGCTGTACGGCTCGCTGGCCGGCTTTATCGGCTTCTACACCGTGCTGCTGGTGATCGAGGTGTTCCTGATGCAGCGCTTTGCGCGCCAGGGGCCGGGCAGCCTGGGCACCGGCCGCTACGCCAATGAAGCCACCGCGCACTGAGGAGAACGGACATGATCGATTACCCGACACTGAAACTCATCTGGTGGCTGCTGGTTGGCGTGCTGCTGATCGGCTTTGCCGTCATGGACGGCCATGACATGGGCGTGGGCACGCTGTTGCCCTTCGTCGGTCGCGACGACGTCGAACGGCGCGTGGTCATCAATACCGTTGGCCCGCACTGGGACGGCAACCAGGTGTGGTTCATCACCGCCGGCGGGGCGATCTTCGCCGCCTGGCCGCTGGTCTACGCCACGGCGTTCTCCGGTTTCTACTGGGCAATGCTGGTGGTGCTGTGGGCGCTGTTCTTCCGGCCGGTCGGCTTCGACTACCGCAGCAAGATCCGCGATCCGCGCTGGCGCTCGACCTGGGACTGGGGCCTGTTCATCGGTGGTTTTGTGCCGCCGCTGATCTTCGGTGTGGCATTCGGCAACCTGCTGCAGGGGGTGCCGTTCCGCTTCGACGCCAATCTGGTGTCGTACTACGAGGGGTCGTTCTGGGGTCTGCTCAATCCGTTCGCGCTGTTGTGCGGGGTGGTATCGAGTGCGATGGTGACCTTCCATGGCGCGGTCTACCTGATGCACCGCACCGAGGGCGACATCCAGCGCCGCGCGCGCACCTGGGCCACCGTGACCGGCCTGCTGACACTGGCCGCCTTCACGCTGGCCGGCGTCTGGCTGGCTTATGGCATCGACGGCTATGTGATTACCTCGGCGATCAATGCCGCCGCCCAGCCGGACCCGCTGACCAAAACCGTGGTGCGTGCGCCGGGAGCATGGCTGGCCAACTACCGGCTGTACCCGTCGACCCTGCTGGTGCCGTTGCTGGCCTATGCCGGCTTTGGCCTGGCGCTGCTGCTGGCGCGGCGCGGCCTGACCTTCGCCGCCTTCTGGGCGTCGGCGGTCGGCCTGGCCGGTGTGATCGGCACCGCCGGCGTATCGATGTTCCCGTTCGTGATGCCGTCCAGCCTGGACCTGGCATCCAGCCTGACGGTGTGGGACAGCGTGTCCAGCCAGCGGACGCTCGGCGTGATGCTGGTGGCGACGCTGATCTTCATGCCGACCATCATCGTCTATACGCGCTGGGCCTACAGCGTGATGCGCGGCAAGGTCACCGCCGCCTATGTGCGCGAGCACGATCACAGTGCCTACTGAGGAGGCGGAATGCACATTGCCCTGACCTGCCAGAACCGCCGGACGCTCAGCGCCCATGCCGGCCGCTGCCGTCACTTTCTGCTCACTGACGGAGAGCGCTTCCGGTCGGTGGAACTGGATATCAGCCAGACCCTGCGCGAGAGCATGCAGGGCGGGGACTGGTCATCGCATCCGCTCGCGGGCATCGAGGTGCTGATCACGGCCGGAGTGGGGGCCGGGCTGGTGCAGGGCCTGGCCCGCCACGGCATCCGGACCGTGATCAGTGCGCAGTCGCTGCCTGCCAGTGCGCTGGCCGAGTGGCTTGCCGACCCGCAGGGCCGGGCGGCAGGCCATCCCGAATCCATCGGCGGTGGCGGTAGCCACTGCCACTTCTGAAGGAGAATTCGTCATGTGGTATTTCGCCTGGACACTCGGCATCGGTTTTGCCGTGCTGCTCGCCATTCTCAATGCGATGTGGGGGGAGTACGAGGACGCACGCCAGGCGTCGCTGGCCCCGGCTTCGGCAAGTGACGATGACTGAACATGCCGATGCGCCGTCGGCGCCGGAACCCGGCATGCAGCTGCCGCTGTTGCTGCTGGCCGTGTCGATCATGCTGGTGACGGTGGCTTGTCCCGCCCTGCTGGCCGATCACGACGGCCGCGCCGACCATGTGGCCGCGCTGCTGGTGTTCTGGTCGATGAGCGCGGGGTTTGTGCGCGGCGTCGGTTTCGTCCCCCAGGCGAGACTGCCGCGCTGGCTGCTGGGCACGACGGCGTCGATCACGGCGCTGCTGTTGGCAGTATGGCGTCTGCTGTAGCGGACTGCTCCGAGGTTGGCCCGGCCATGATTCCATCTGGCCGGGCTTTTTTTGCCCGCTACGCCGCCGATGGCTGACGGGCCGCTGTCAGGGCTTCCCGTTCGCTGATCCACGCTTCCAGCTGTTCCGGCGGCAGCGGGCGGGCCAGCAGGTAGCCCTGCACGATCTGGCAGCCGTGTTCTTCGAGAAAGCGGCGCTGGTACTCGGTTTCCACCCCTTCGGCGACCAGGGTCAGGTTCAGACCGGTGCCGATGCGGATCACGCCGGATGCCAGCGTGCGGGCGCGCGCGCTTTCTTCCAGCTGGTGAATAAAGCCCCGGTCGATCTTCAGCTCGTCGATGGCCAGCTGACCGAGCTGGCTGAGACTGGAATAGCCGGTCCCGAAATCATCCATGGCCAGCTGGATGCCCAGCGCACGGATGGCGGCCAGGGTGGCCCGGGTTTCCGAGCGGGTATCCAGCATGGCCCCTTCGGTCAGTTCCAGCCGCAGGTCGCAGGCCGACAGTCCGTGGCGGCGCAGGGTGTCGCTGACCAGCTCGACCAGCTTGATGCTGCGGAAGTGCCGTGGCGACAGATTGACCGAGACCGACGGCACGGGCAGACGCAGGCGACGCCAGTGCGACAACTGGCTGCAGGCCTCGTCCAGCGCCCATTCGCCCAGTGCGTCGCCGAGCCCGCATTCCTCTGCCAGCGGCACGAATTGCGCCGGCGAAATGGTCCCGTGGGCCGGATGCTGCCAGCGCGCCAGCGCTTCCACCCCGTACAGCGAGCCATCGCCGAGCCGGACCTGGGGCTGGTAGTGCAGGGTCAGCTGGCGGGTGCTGATGGCCACGCGCAGTGCGGTTTCCAGCGTCAGCCGGTCCTGGGCACGGCGGTTCAGGTCATGACTGAAGAAGCGGAAGGTGCCGCGTCCGGCCGATTTGGCCTGGTACATGGCCATGTCGGCATGCTTGAACAGGGTGTCGATATCGTCGCCATCATGCGGAAACAGGCTGATGCCGATGCTGACCGACGTCGTGATGGTATGGTCGTCGATACGGACCGGTTCGACCATGCAGGCCAGCAGGCGCTCAACCTCGCTGCCGGCCCGTTCGGCGCCGCAGTCGGGCAGGACCAGCACGAACTCGTCACCGCCGAAGCGGCCGAGAATCCAGTCCTGTTGCGCGTGCTGTTTCAGCCGCTGGGCGACGACCTGCAGCAGGCGATCGCCGATCGGGTGGCCCAGCGAGTCGTTGATGTGCTTGAAGCGGTCCAGATCGAGAAACAGGAACGCCATCTGCGAGCCGCGTTCACGGGTCCGGGCAATGGCCTGATCCAGTTTCTCGCGCAGGAACCAGCGGTTCGGCAGGCCGGTCAGTTCGTCGTACAGCGCCAGGGTCAGGATGCGTGCATTGGCTTCCTCGCGCTCCAGCGCCAGCGCGTACAGGTAGACGCAGGCATCGATGATGCGATGCTGGAACTGCGAAGGCCGCGCCTGCTTGCGGTAGTACAGGGCGAAGGTGCCGACCACCCGTCCGTCGCGCGCCTTGATCGGAATCGACCAGCATGCCTGCAGCCCCAGCGGCAGGGCCAGGTGCTTGTAATCGGCCCACAGCGGATCGGTGTCGATCTGCGACACGATGACCGGGGTGCCACGAAAGGCGGCCGTGCCGCAGGAGCCGACATTCGGGCCGATCGGCAGACCGTCGAGCAGTTGTATATAGCTGTCCGGCAGGCTGGGTGCGGCCAGCGGGCGGATACAGCCTTCCTTGTCGATGCGTACCACCGAGGCGATCACGTCCGGTGCAATGCGCTCGACCTGCAGGCAGATGCGCTCGGCCACTTCGCTGACCGGCAGCCCGCAGGCCACGGCTTCCAGGATGCTGTCCTGCAGCAGCTGCAGTTGCTTGGTTTCCGAAATATTGGTCAGTACCGAGATCGAATGCTGCAGGCGGCCATCCTTGCCGATGGTCGGATTGACCACGGTCGAGACCCAGGTGGCATCGCCCTGCTTGCCGTACAGCAGCAGTTCTTCATAGATGCTCTCCGGGCGCAGGGCAGCCTGACTGACCCGTTCCAGCGTTTCCCGGTCGGTTTCCGGGCCGGCGAGCACATGGGCCGGCCGCTTGCCGCGCACTTCTTCCAGCTGGTAGCCGAACAGCGTGGTGAAACCGCGGTTCACGAACTGGATCTGCATGTTCCCGTCGCAGATGATGACCGCGTTGTCGGTTTCATGGGCAACCAGGGACAGCAGGTGACGTTCTTCGCGCAGTTGCACGTCGGCACTGACGTCGCGGATGAAAGCGGTATAGGTGATTTTCTTGCCGAGCCGGACCTTGGACAGCGACATGCTGCCCCAGAACGTGGAGCCGTCCTTGCGTTCGATGCGGATTTCGCGCCGGGTGCCGACAATGCGGTCGACACCGGTATCCCGGTTGCGGTTGATCAGCGAATCGTGGACCGGGCGGATGTCGGACGGTACCAGCAGACTGACGTTCCGGCCCAGCACCTCGTCGCGACGGTAACCCCAAAGCTTTTCAGCCGCCGCGTTGAAGAAGGTGATCCGGTTTCGGCTGTCAATGCTGACCACGGCATCGATGGCCTGCGCCAGCGCCTGCAGTTCGGCCGAGGCCAGGGCGCCGCGCCTGAGCTTGCCTGCCAGTTTGACTAAGGGGGTGAACACGTTTGCGTCTCCGGGACCGAGCTTGTCTGTTCGTTATTTCGGCCTGCGTGACAGGCCCCGTGTCGAAGGGGAGGGCGTTCCTTCGCGATCGGGCCTGCTGTCCGGGCCGGTGCGTCTCTGCCCATGCACATCATATCGACATTTGCTATCTGGGTATTTAGCGATATTTGTTATTTCAGCCGAATTCCGCCTGGTGGAAAAAACCGGGCCGGCCAGCATGAAAGCGCTCATTGAGCACTAATTGCTGTCGGGCAAAATGACACGAATACTGTTGTTTGCGACCTGCCCAGCCATGAGCTCGAGCCCGACTGTTTTCCGCTCCCCCATTGCCGCCATCCCTTCCCCCGTCCGCGACACATGGCGGACGGGCGGCTGGCTCACGCTGTCCTGGCCGCTGGCCATCGGGCTGCTGTGCGCCCTGCTGGTCTGCCTGTTGCCCGGCACGCTTGGCCATACCCCCTGGAAACAGGACGAGGCCTACAGCTTCGGCATCATTCAGCATATGGTCGAAAGCGGGCAATTGCTGGTGCCGACCAATGCCGGCCAGCCGTTTCTGGAAAAACCGCCGCTGTATTACTGGACGGCAACGCTGTTTGCCCACTGGCTTCGACCCGTCCTGCCACTGCATGACGCCGCACGGCTGGCCAGCGCCTTTTACACCGGGCTGGCGGCGGTCTTTGCCACGCTGTTTGCCCGGGCCTCGTTTGCTGCGGCACGACTGACTGACCGGTGGGTGCTGATGACGCTGGCGCTGTATCTCGGCTCGGTCGGCATGATCAAGCACGTGCACGACCTGTTTACCGATGTTGCGCTGTGCGCCGGCGTGATGCGGTCTGGCTGGGGCTGGGGGTCGGCATGGCCGCGATGAGCAAGGGGCTGTTCATTCCGGCGATCTTTGCCCTGAGCAGCGTGCTGCTGCCGGTGCTGCTGCCCGCTTGCCGGACACGGCGCTATCTGAACCGATTGCTGCCAGACTGGTAGTACTGCCGCTAGCTGCTGGCCGAAACCCGGGGCGCGCCGATGCCGCTACCATCGGGCTGGGCGCTGTTCTGGCGAGGCAGTCAGGAGGGTGACACGTCGGAACACCTGACCCTGTTCGAGCGCGCCGCGCACTGACTGCAGGCGCCGCGCGCAGGTCAGGCCCGGCTGCCATCTATGATGATCTGACAGCGTCTTCCCGTGCGTAACCGCCGTGCTGGCACGGCATTTGCGTCTGCGTGGAGCGTACGCCGCACCCCTGCGGCGAATCAGACACGGGAGCAGCCATGCACGCGCTTACCTTGCCGGCACCGGCGCATTACGACGAAATGCTGCTTGCCTCGGGCGCCGTGCGCCCGCACTACCAGCCGTTTGCCGACTGGCTGCATGCGCATACGCCGCAGTGGCTGGCGGACAAGCATGCCGAAGCCGATCTGTTGTTCCACAAGGCCGGGATCACCTTTGCCGTTTACGGCGACGAAGCCGGCGCCGAGCGGCTGATCCCGTTCGACACCGTGCCGCGCATCGTGCCGGCCGACGAGTGGCGGATGCTGGAAGCCGGCCTGCGCCAGCGGGTCAGTGCGCTGAACCGCTTTCTGTACGACATCTATCACGACCATGACATCGTTCGCGCCGGGCTGATTCCGGCCGAGCAGGTGTTTGCCAATGCCCAGTACCAGCCGGCGATGCAGGGGCTGGACCTGCCGCACGACATCTATACCCATATCGCCGGGGTGGACCTGATCCGTCACGCCGACGGTGGCTACTACGTGCTGGAAGACAATCTGCGCGTGCCGTCCGGCGTCAGCTACATGCTGGAAAACCGCAAGATGATGATGCGGCTGTTCCCGGAGCTGTTCGCCCGCTATCCGGTCGCCCCGGTCGAGCACTATCCGACCCTGCTGCTGAACACGCTGCGCCATGCAAGCCAGGTCGAGGCGCCGACGGTGGTGGTGCTGACGCCGGGGCCGTACAACTCGGCCTACTTCGAGCATGCGTTCCTGGCCCAGCAGATGGGGGTTGAGCTGGTCGAGGGCCAGGACCTGTTCGTCAACGACGACGGCGTGTTCATGCGCACCACGGCGGGGCCGCAGCGGGTCGACGTGATCTACCGTCGCATCGACGACGCCTTTCTCGACCCGCTGGCCTTCCGCAGTGACTCGATGCTTGGCGTGCCGGGACTGCTGTCCGCCTATCGTCAGGGCACGGTGATCCTGGCCAATGCGATCGGCACCGGGGTGGCCGACGACAAGTCGATCTATCCGTTCGTGCCGGACATGATCCGCTTCTACCTTGGCGAGGAGCCGATTCTGTACAACGTGCCGACCTGGCAGTGCCGGCGTGCGGAAGACCTGTCACACGTGCTGGCCCACCTGCCCGAGCTGGTCGTGAAGGAAGTCCATGGTGCCGGCGGCTACGGCATGCTGGTCGGCCCGGCGGCCAGCCGGCAGGAAATCGACGATTTCCGCCGCCGGATAGAAGCCGCACCGGCCAATTACATTGCCCAGCCGACGCTGTGCCTGTCGAGTTGCCCGACCTTTGTCGACAGCGGCATCGCGCCACGCCATATCGACCTGCGACCGTTCGTGCTGACCGGCCGCGAGATTTCGATGGTGGCCGGCGGGCTGACCCGGGTCGCGCTGAAGGCCGGTTCGCTGGTGGTGAACTCGTCACAGGGCGGCGGCACCAAGGACACCTGGGTGCTGGAATCCGGCCCCTCCCTCTAAAGACTACGGAACCGATCCCATGCTCTCGCGCACTGCTGCCCAGCTCTACTGGATGAGCCGATACCTGGAGCGCGCCGAAAATCTGGTGCGCATGCTTGATGTCACCCACTCGCTGTCGCTGCTGCCGCAATCGCGCGGCAGCGGCATCGAACTGAATGCGCCGCTGGTGGTGACCGGCTCGCTGCAGGCCTTCGAGGCCAAGCAGGTTCAACTGGACGTCGAACGGCTGTTCGACTTCATGGCGCTGGATCTGGACAACCCGTCCTCGGTGCTCAGCTGCATCAAGGCCGCGCGCGAAAACGCCCATGCGGTGCGTGGCCAGATCACGGCGGAAATGTGGGAGGCGATCAATGCCACCTGGCTCGAAGGCCGTACGCTGCCCGCGCGCGGCGTGCCGAACGTGTCGTCGTTTTTCGACTGGGTGAAGGAGCGCTCGCACCTGTTCCGCGGCGCGACGCACGGCACCCTGCAGCGCAATGACGCCTTCTGCTTTATCCGTCTCGGCATCTTTATCGAGCGAGCCGACAATACTGCGCGGCTGCTGGACGTGAAGTCGCATCTGGTGGCCGAAGCCGCCGAGGACAGCGCACCGGACTTCTACGCCTGGAGTGCGCTGCTGCGTTCGCTGTCGGCGTTCGAGGCCTATCACGCTGCCTATCGCGACAGCCTGGATGCACGGCGGGTGACCGAACTGCTGATCCTGCGTCCGGACGTGCCGCGTTCGCTGCGCGCCTGCTATGCCGAAATCTGGTCCAACCTGGCCGAGGTCAGGGGCGGGCAGGGCGGGGAAGATGCCGGCCGCATTGCCAAGCAACTGGCCGGGCAACTGGCGATCAGCCTCGAGTACGGGGCGGTTGACGAGATCCTGGCCGAGGGACTGCACGAATGGCTGACCGGTTTCCTGGCGCGTTCGGCCGAACTCGGCGAAGCGATCCAGACCGCCTATCTGGAAGCCGGCTGATGCGCGGCCGCGCACGCCGCTCCGATTCCTTTTCTGCCGGGAGCCCGTCATGAAGCTGGCCATCGAACACGACACGATTTACCGCTACGACCACCCGGTCCGGCGCAGCATCCAGTATCTGCGGCTGACGCCGCGCTCCTCGGCGCGCGTGCGCGTACTCGACTGGCGGCTGGAGCTGCCGGCGCGGGCGAAAGCGGGGACCGATGCCTACGGCAATACGCTGCATGTGCTGACGCTCGACGTGCCGCATGTCGACATCCACCTGCGCGCGGTCGGCACGGTGGAGACCGACGATCGCGAGGCGGATGTCGAAACCGACAACCGGTTGCCGCCCGAGGTGTTCCTGCGCGATACGCCGCTGAGCCTTGCCGATGCCGCGCTGTCCGGTTTCGCCGCCGGATTTGCCGGTGCGGTGATGGCCGATCGCCGCCGGGGCTTCGAGCACCTGATGGTGGCGCTGGCGGAGCACATGCCGTATACGCCGGGCGTGACCCATGCGGCCACTTCGGCGGCAGAAGCGTTCGCCGGCCGGCTGGGCGTGTGCCAGGACCACAGCCACGCGATGATTGCCTGCGCGCGCCGGCTCGGCGTGCCGGCGCGTTACGTCAGCGGCTATCTGGCCACCGATATCGAGCATGTCGCCAGCCATGCCTGGGCCGAGCTGTGGATGGACGGCGGCTGGCTGGGCTACGACGCCAGCAATCTGTGCCTGGCTGCCGGCCGGCATGTGAAGCTGGCGGTCGGGCTCGACTATCTCGATGCCTGCCCGGTGCGCGGCATGCGGGTCGGCGGCGGCGATGAAATCATGCATATCGCGGCCCGGGTGGTGTCGTCGGCAGCAGATCAGTAAAAGCGCGTGGCAGACCGGAGCCGACAGGCTACAGTGATGCCCTCCAAACGATTTTCCTGTACACGATCGCCATGACTTATTGCGTAGCCATGCGGCTGGAAGCCGGCCTGCTGTTTGCCTCGGATTCGCGGACCAATGCGGGTATCGACCACATTTCCACCTTCCGCAAGATGACCGTGTTCGAGGCGCCCGGCGAGCGCCTGCTGGTGCTGCTGAACTCGGGCAATCTGGCGACTACCCAGAGCGTGATCAGCCTGCTGCGCCAGCGGCTGGGCCATGACGGGCCGAACCTGATGAACGTGGCATCGATGTATGACGCGGCCAGCCTGCTGGGCAGCACCATCCGGGAGGTCATGGCGCGCGACAGTACCGGGCATGCCACGCTGGACCAGGGCGTCGACTATGGTGGCAGTTTCCTGATCGGCGGGCAGATCCGGGGTGAGGTCACGCGCCTGTTTCAGGTTTACCCGCAGGGCAATTTCATCGAGGCCAGCGAGGACACGCCCTATTTCCAGATTGGCGAGGCCAAGTACGGCAAGCCGATCATCGACCGGGTGCTGCACTACCGCACGCCGCTGGCAGAAGCCGCCAAATGTACGCTGATCTCGTTCGATTCGACCGTGCGCAGCAACCTGTCGGTCGGGCTGCCGATCGACATGCTGATCTACCGCACCGACTCGTTCGCGCCGGCGGTTCCCCATCGCATCGGCGAAGACGACCCGTATTTCCACCAGTTGAGCCGGGGCTGGGGAGAAGGCCTGCGCCAGGTGTTTGGCGGCCTGCCGGATGCGGACTGGTTCGACTGAGCCGGCCACCTGGCCCGGATGAAAAAACCGCCGCGAGGGCTGCTCGCGGCGGTTTTTTCATTGTTGTACCGTCATTCCCACGGCGGTACCGACGCGTCTCCGGCCGGTGCCGCTGCCGGCGTGACGGCCGGCGCCGGCCGTGCCGGTGCTGGCGCCGGTGACGATTCGCCATCGACCGGCAGTTCACCGCCGAGCGCCTCGATCAGCTCGCCGATCAGGCCACGCAGCTCGCCGACCATCAGCAGCAGGGTGGCGTCGAACAGCGCTTCGGCGTCGTCGCCGGCCTGGCTGGCCTCGTCCTCGATCACGTCGAGGAACTGGACCCGTTTCAGTTCCAGCTTGTCGGTCAGCACGAAGCGGATGCGTTCCTGCCAGATCAGCCCGAGGCGGGTGACCTGCTTGCCGGTATCGACGTGCTGGCGGACTTCCTGCGCGGTCAGATCCTGGCGCGCGCAGCGGATGGTGGCGCCATCATCGCCGGGCGATTTCAGTTCGCAGTCGCTGTCGAGCTCGAAACCGTCCGGTGCGCCTTCGGCCAGCCACATGGTCATGGCCGTGGCCGGCGACAGCGCCGTGCGCGGCAGGCGGGCCGGGAACGGCGGCAGTTGTTCGCGGATGGCGCTGACCAGGTTCTCGGCCTTGGTCCCGCCGGCATCGGCGACCAGCCAGCCGGATTGCGGATCGATATAGCAGCGGCTGCGACCGCTCTTGGTGAACGCGCGCGGCAGCAGATCGTCCTCGACCGTCTCGCGCAGTTCCTTCTTTTCCTTGCGACCGACCTGGCGCAGTTCCTTTTCCTCGATCTCGGCCACGCGGCGTTCGACGAAGTCACGCACCACGGCGGCCGGCAGCACCTTGTCCTCGCGCTTCAGCGTCACCAGCGCGGCACCGCCGGCGCGGGCCAGCATCTGGTCCGGCTTGTGCGGTGCGGCGGGGACGAAACCGTCGCTGTACCAGTCCAGCCCGCCGCACGTGGCGAACGGATGCCGGGCCAGGGCGGTTTCGAGCTTGTCGAAATCGGGCAGCTGTCTGGGGTCGAGGCGGAAGAGGGCAAGCTGGCGGAACCACATCGCGTAGCGCTCCTGAGTTGATGGCAAGGCGGCGATTGTAAGCGCTGGACGCCGGCCGGGCACGGCCGATTGCAGGCTGCCGCGTGCCGCCGCAACTGATCCGGCACATAAGCCGCTGTTTTTGGATGATTTGCGCCGCAAAGCCGCATGCCGGCGCTAAAAACTGCTTGCCATTGCCGGTCCGGCTGCTTAATATTGCGACCTCTCGACGCCACTGGCGGTGCTATTTGCCGCGAACGTCGGGGAAAGATCGGGGTGTAGCTTAGCCTGGTAGAGCGCTACGTTCGGGACGTAGAGGCCGGAGGTTCGAATCCTCTCACCCCGACCAGTCTTTCCAACCATGACGAAAACCCGTTTCGTCTGGTCGAGCCGGTACCATTCGGGGTGTAGCTTAGCCTGGTAGAGCGCTACGTTCGGGACGTAGAGGCCGGAGGTTCGAATCCTCTCACCCCGACCAGAATTTGCAGTCAATGAAAACGCCGCACAGTCTGCCTGTGCGGCTTTTTGTTGTTCCGTCAGACCATGTTTTCCGGCCGGACCCAGGCATCGAAATCGTCGGCGCTGGTTGCGCCAAGGGCGATCGCCGCGTCGCGCAGCGTCAGCCCGTGATGGTGGGCATGCTTGGCGATGGCGGCGGCACGGTCGTAGCCGATATGCGGCGCCAGTGCGGTGACCAGCATCAGTGAGCGCGACATCAGTTCGGCAATGCGTTCTTCGCGGGCGACGATGCCGCGCGCGCAGTGGTGATCGAACGAACGCGAGGCATCGGCCAGCAGTCGCACGCTCTGCATGAACGCATCAATGATGACCGGCTTGTACACATTCAGCTCGAAGTTGCCGCTGGCGCCGGCGAGGTTCACCGTCGTGTCGTTGCCGAGTACGCGCACGCAGGCCATGGTCAGCGCTTCGGCCTGGGTCGGATTGACCTTGCCCGGCATGATCGAACTGCCCGGTTCGTTTTCCGGCAGGGACAGCTCGCCGAGCCCCGAGCGCGGACCGCTCGCCAGCCAGCGAATGTCGTTGGCGATCTTGAACAGCGCGGCGGCCAGCGTCTTCAGTGCACCATGGGCATGGACCAGCGGTTCGTGCCCGGCCAGCGCGGCGAACTTGTTCGGCGCACTCTCGAATGGCAGCCCGGTGTCGCGCGCCAGTTCCGCCGCCATGTGTCCGGCAAAATCCGGGTGCGCATTCAGGCCGGTCCCGACCGCCGTGCCCCCGATGGCGAGCTGGTACAGCGTCGGCAGCGCGGCTTCGACATAGCCGATGGCCAGATCGAGCTGGGCGACATAGCCGGAGAACTCCTGGCCCAGCGTCAGCGGTGTCGCATCCTGCAGATGCGTGCGACCGATCTTGATGATGTGGGCGAAGGTGCGCGCTTTTTCCGCCAGTGTGTCGCGCAGTGCACGCACCGCCGGCAGCAACTGGTCGTGCAGGCCTTCGGCGGCGGCAACGTGCATGGCGGTCGGGAACACGTCATTCGACGACTGGCCGTGGTTGACGTCATCGTTCGGATGGATCAGCCGTGCCTCGCCGCGCGTGCCGCCGAGTTTTTCCGAGGCCAGGTTGGCCAGCACCTCGTTCATGTTCATGTTGCTCTGCGTGCCCGAGCCGGTCTGCCAGACCGACAGCGGAAACTCGCCCGGATGGCGGCCATGGATCACATCGTCGGCGGCATCCATGATGGCTTTTGCCTTGTGCGAATCAAGCTGGCCCAGCGTGGTATTGACCCCGGCCGCCGCGCGCTTGATCCGTGCCAGCGCCCGGATCAGCCCCTCGGGCATCCGTTCGGTGGAAATGGCGAAGTGTTCCAGCGAACGCTGGGTCTGTGCCCCCCACAGGCGGTCGGCCGGCACGTCGATGGGGCCGAAACTGTCGTGTTCGGAACGGGTAGCACTCATGGGGAGGACTCCTTTGACTGACTGTGTGGGGGAGGGGCCGGACGATGAAGAAAGGCGCTGCCAGTATGGCACAGCCGATACGGGTGGGCGGCGCATGGCGCGATGCATATCGGGCACAAACAGAATTTGGAAATCGTAATTGGTTTCTTTTGCTTATATGCTGACTCCATTACAGTCCCCCCATGTGACCGGGAAGCCGGGCCGACAGACTGCAACGGAAGCGCTATGAGCATCGCCGACTTCGACATCGTGATTCAACCTGGCTGGCAGGATTCCTCGGCCGAACACTGGCAAAGCCGCTGGCAACTGGCATGGCCTGACGCCGTGCGGGTGGCCCATGGCAACTGGGATACGCCGGAGCTGCCGCGCTGGCTCGACGGGCTGGATGCGGCCCTGGCCGCATGCCGCAAGCCGGCGCTGGTGGTCGCCCACAGCCTGGGTTGCGTGACCGTTGCTCATCATGTGCGCCGGGGAGGCCGGCCGATTGCCGGTGCGCTGCTGGTGGCGCCGGCCGATGTCGAGCGCAGCGGCGTACCGGCGGCGCTGGCCGGATTTGCCCCGATCCCGGCGGCAGCATTGCCGTTTCCCGCCATACTGGTAGCCAGCGACGATGACCCGTATTGCCCGCTGGACCGGGCGGAAGCGCTGGCTGGCGCCTGGCGCACCGACCTGGTGCGAATTGGCAAGGCCGGGCATATCAACGCGGCATCGGGTCTGGGTGACTGGGCACAGGGGCGGGTGCTGCTCGAACTGCTGGCGAGGACGGTGGGCGGCGCCGGCCCTGCCCGGTCAGGAAAAATCCGGTAGTTGTGTCAGGAGAACGTTCGGGTGATAGAAGCTGGATCCGAGATCGAAAGTCATCCCGTATGGATTCTGCCCACGGATACGGAAATCATAACAGCTGTATTCTGTATCGACTCTGTAGTTGTACACCTGATCGTGGAGAATCGCCTTGATATGCCCTTCCACAATGGGCGTTCGATAGGGACCATTGAAACAGGGCCTGACTTCGACAAGCCCGTTTGCATGTGCTTCGGTGGTGCAGGCAATTTCGCCATTGACTTGATGGTTAATGCGGAATGACTGTTGCGATGCAGGCAGAGCCAATTCTTCTTGCTCAATTTGCAGGCAATGACCAGCGTGGATGGTGGCAATGTTTTTCCGCGTGTCGGCACTCTGTATGGAGGTCCATATTTTTTTCCCTGCCGCATTATAAAAATAAGAATGCGTTTGTGTTTTTCCCTGCTCTGTAGTGGTTAATTTCGTAATATTGTTTGCCGCGCCATAAAGAAACTTATTCTGTGTGGTGGTGTTGAATCGGGTGCAGGTATTGCTGATGATGTTGCCTTCCGTGTCGTAGGCCAGGTCAACCTGGGTGCGAGTCAGAGAGCCAGACTGTGTCGTCAATATTTTTTCAAGCCGGAAGGCTGTGTTGTAGGTATACAGGGACTCCGTTTCTTCTCTGCCTGATTCCCCCCTGATTCGATAAATATTGTTCAGGCTATCGTACTCGAAACGCTGATAATTTTGTATTTGATCATACTCGTTACGGTAAACGACATTGCCTGCTCTCCTCCATTTCCAGAGGGAGCCACGGCTGTTGTACTCGTACGTTTCGGACCACTTGTGGGTATTTGTGGCGCTGAATGTGTAGGAGACATCGCTGAGCTGCAAATGCCTGTTGTATTGCATGACGGTTTGCAGAATGTTGTGATTGTAAAAAATGTAATTGTTGCAAACAACCAGATTATAATTTCCGTAGTGAAAATTTTTCCTGATGCCATTGTAAACACTGTTTCTGGACAGATGCTTTGCATAATTGTCGATGCCGGTGATATTCCCCGTCGCTGCTGAACGATGGATATGGGAAAGCCAGATAATGGAATTGTTCAATTCTCCATGCGTAAGGTAAAAGATAACGAATTTTTCGTTGCCGTTGCCGTCGTATTTGTATACTGCTCTGATGATGGATGCGTTTTTATTGAAAGAGACCTGGACCTGCTCTGGCTTCCCACAAACGGTAGGAAGAATTTCTGTCGAGTATCTTCCCAATGCGCTAAAGCCCCAGCTTCCAGTTTCCTTTACCAGTTTATTAAACTGGTTGTAGGCCAGTGTTCTGGTGAACGTTCCTTCATTTTGAACGACTTTATCCTCTACCAGCAAACCGGTTTTTTCATCGTAGCTGAATGAGAAAACCGATATTGTGATGCGAGACTCATCCAGGATTTTTTGCTTTGTGACCTGACCAAGTGCCGAGTTGTATTCATAATCCCATGCACGCCCGCCGGATATGGAAATGCGGTTTGGGCATGTAAAAATATTGGTTTTTGAATAGTCGTAATCGGATTTTGCCGACAATGTTGTCGAAGTGGTAACCCTGTCCAGCCCATCGTATGTTGATTCTCCGATAACAACAGAGTCAACGGATATTCTGGATATCAGTGTGTCGCTGCTATGCGGTGCATAGGCATAAAGGGTTGTGCCGCTCGATGTGCCGGTCTCGGAAATTTTTCTGTCGAATGCATCGTACAGAAAATATTTTTCTTCTCTTTCCGTTCGCGTATGCAAACGCAGTCTCATGAAATCATCATAAGAGAACGTCTCTGTAACATCGGGCGTGCTCGCTTTGCTCGATGGGTAAGTTTCCTCCTTTGAAACCTGATGGGTGTCATTCCAGTATGCTATTGTTTTTTTGTCGCCAGGTGTCGAGATGGTAGTAACGGTTTTCTGGTTTGCATTGCCCTGGACTGTGTCGTATTCATAGACATCCTTTGACAGGGTTGTATCGTATTTTGACAGAAGCTCATTATAAATATTCCATTTGTAATAAGTAATGAGTGTTACCAATGGGGCGACAGGCGTCACCGTGCTTGCTGGATTTGGGTAATCGAAACGGGTTTCTGTCGAAAGCTGGTTGAGGTCATTGAACTCATTGCGAATGATTTCATAGCTGATGCCGGGTGCCTCCGGAGAGGAAGAACGGCTGGAGGGGGCGAGCCAGGAGGTACTGATCAGATTGCCTGAGCCATCGAATATCTCTATTTCAGCGTAAGGAAGGGATGACCTTGTCGTGGTGGTGCTATTGGAAAGTGCATCGAATACGACATCTGTCGTCATGGAGCCGGGATAGCCTTTGGCGTATGTGCTTCTTGTAATTCTTCCCAGTTGATCATATTCAAAATCGGTAATATTGTTGTTGTTGTCGGTGGAAGAAATGACATCTGCTGTGATATAGCGCTGGGTGATGGATTCTGTTTTTTTTATTTCTGAATTATCATGGCCTGTTGTTTCTTTTTTTATGGTAACGGTATTGTCCGCCGAATTGTCGGTATAGGTGAAAGTGACCGTTGTTGCAAAATAGGCTGGTGCGGCTGCTTCTCCCTGTGCTGCGATACCGCCAGTTTCACTGACTGCTTTTGTCATACGGCCTGGATCATCATAAGTGTAGGCTGTTTTTTTTAATGGGCTTATGCTGGATGGTGAATTTTTGTCTTTAAAGAAGAATTGTTCGTTGTTGCTCTGGATCAGGTCGGTGTTCGTGGATTTTGCATAAGTGTATTGCCATGTTTTTTGGGGGAGCTCATCGGGCGCTGTTTTGGATGAACGTGTTTTTGATTTAAGAAAGCGAATGAATCCATTTTGCTCGGGGGGGCAGAGTACGGTGCCATCCTCTGCCGTCTCTCCTGCCGCTGGATAATAAACATACCACTCTCTCATTCCATCCATGTTTCTGAAATTTATCAAATTTGAATAATCATCATATTCTAAAGTCGTATAAAAATTCGTGTACACCTTGTTGCTGCCTGTTCCAGTGACCGACTTGATGTCGGTTCGTACCGGAAGCATGAAACTTGGAGACTGGCCATCAATCCCTGCCGAATATTTTAATTGATAGGAAAAACTGGTAAAGCAGATGCGATCGCTGGATTTTTCTTGCGGTAATACTTTTGAGAGCAGATAGAATTTGTTGTAGGTGTGTGTCACCGTCTTTGACGGGGTGTCCTTGTTTCCCACCGTTTCAATGACTCTGTATGAATAGGACCCGGGTAAATTTTCCAGATTGTCCGTGTTGTCTACCCAGGTTGTAATATCGGGATAGCCCAGATAATTCCTGCGAGGATATTCGTACCGGATATCGACAGTTTTCTTGGGGGCGACGGAAAAGGCAGTTCGGGTGATAAATACGGCTGACACAGCCGATATGGCCGCTTGCAGCCCGGAGGGAGCGGGCAGGGTCGTGTACTCTATCGCCTGCTCCTGAAAATAATTAATAAGTGATTTCCAGTTTTTGATAAGAAAATAATTGGTGTTGTGTCTGATGTAACTGAATGTATACAGGATCGGGTTGCCTGTGCCCGGTATGGAGATGGCACGCAACTGATAGGGCTGGGGACCCAGCAGTGTAAAAGCGAATTTGCCTCGCTGTGATGTGACCAAATGCTCTCTGGCGTTGTCGGTTTGCGTCATGCTGCTGGACAGCAGCACGGTTGCGCTATCATCACTGATGGTGAAGGTGTTATCGCTGTTCCAGCTGATGTACAAATGCTTCTTGCTGGGGATGGTAATACAGGTCGTCCTCCCCGATGAAATCGTTTCAATACGACCATCGATATGGACTATCGTGCAGCTGCCATCTGTTTCCTGCTTGAAGGTAAAAGTATTGGTTTTCTTGTATTGCAGACTGACAGCGCCGGACGCCTCCGTGTTCATCCGGTATCGGCTTCCATCTGACAATACCAGCGTGCGCAGCGGGGAAGAAGCATCGTCCGGGTCGGGATCCTCATCGATTCTTGCCAGGCTCAGTTCCCAGCCCGTTCCGAAACCATAGTCATTGGCATTGAACTGATTGAAGCGCAGGGCCAGGTCCAGATCCGGCCCTTGCAGCTGGTTGGCGGAAATGTCTGCCAGCGGGATATTCAGAATATACATGCCAGAGGCTGGATTGACCCCATCCTGCTTCCAGTTCATCAAACTGAAGATATTGGAATAAAACAGCATGGATTTTCTCCCTGAGTGCACCAATAAAAGCAGGGCGTTTTTTGATCATTGATCAGGGTAATTTTATAAATGAATGCAATGTCATTGAAAGCGAGTCAGCAATCGATGATTTGGCCGAATGGTAGATTGAATTTTCGGAAATGTTTTTGACTGGCGCAAAGGGTGTTCTTGGCAGGCTGGAATATAATTTTGGACATGCCGACACAGACAGGTTTCCCAGCTCCGGATAGGAGCTGGACAGGGATCGGACCAGATGAGGGCGTGGTGAAGTTAACGATAAACCCGGGATGCCATCGGTTAATGTCTTGACGGAATGGCTCGCATTGTTGCGCCAGCGTTGCGTGATGCTCCATGTAAAATTCTTTATTCTAAGCAAACCGCTCCAGGTTGAACCTGCGGCAGGAATGAGCAGGATGGCACCGCTAATGCCATACAGAATATTCGAGGCATCACCCAGCTGGCCCCCATATTCCGGGTCAGCGTCAATGATGACGCCGGATGCGATCTGCATTGACGCGGCTACGACCAGAATAATGCCACCCACCAGTGTTGCCAATATGAGAAGCATGCTTGTCATGGTCAGGATGCTCAGAATGGCAAAGACTCCAGCTATCAAGCCGGTGGCACCCGCAGCGATGGCGGTGGATGCCGAGTAACTGTAAGAGCCTGCCTGGTAGGAAACATAGCCCGTCGTATCCAGGCGATTGACGGGATCACTGGAACAGAACAGGTATGGATTCATGCCACCGATGGAAAAAGGGCTGAAAGGGTCGAGTGTCAGAAAGCGTTGAATGCCCGGGTCGTAGCTGCGTGCACCGTCACCCAGATCGTACAGCTGCATTTTCATGCCGACCCAGTTAATCGGTTCACCGTGCATGCCTATCTGGGGGCGGTGGGCGCTGTCGAATGAACGCTGCAGGTTTTCTGTTGGCCGGGCGGTACCAGGGTATGTGTCATTTTCGTCCAGTGCACAGGCATACCAGGGTGTAAAACGCCGCCTTTGCTCATCACTGTCTGCTTTGCGGACCAGCACCGGCTTCAATGTCGCATCCCGGTACTGCTGCGCAAACGGCAGCGGCGGTGCCTCGCGTGCCGGCCGGCTGCGGTCCACGCAGTAACCCGGATACTGCAGCAGCGCCAGCCCGCCCGCGCTGCACTCGTCTCCCGCCGCCACCCGCCAGCGCACCGACAGCGG
>NZ_BAAGUB010000038.1:0-1060 GCF_054781615.1 Microvirgula curvata
CCGCGACTCGTACACCTTCCGCGACAGCGACTACATGAACCTGTACAGCCTGAAGGCTGCCGGCGCGCCGTCGTTCCGCGAGTCCGGCATCTTCATCCTGCGCGATCACAGCTTCTCGGCCGCCTGGCCGTGGGCGTTCAATTTTCTCGGCAACCGCCGCGACGCCAACAACGAAAAGACCTTCGTCAATTTCGAGTCCGAATACTGGCTGCCGGCCCACTATCTGCAGGGCGGCCGCCCGGCAGTGGAACGCCCCGACGCGCCATGGCTGAAGGCCTGGAAGGGCAAGCCGGTCGAGATCGCCGTGTTTGCCGCGCTGCTGCTGTTCACACTCGGTTTCTATGCGCTGCGCGACCGCTGGGAGCGCCGCAGCCGCCGCAGCGACAAGCGCTGGATCTCGTGGCCGAAAACCACGATGTGGGTAATCAGCATCGGCTTTATCGGCTTCTGGCAGATGGCGCAGCCGTCGGTCACCCAGTTGCTGACGCTGATCCACGCACCGTTCGACGGCTGGCGCTGGGGGCTGTTCCTGTCCGACCCGCTGATTTTCCTGTTCTGGATCTTTATCGCCATCTCGCTGCTGCTGTGGGGCCGCGGGCTGTTCTGCGGCTGGCTGTGTCCGTTCGGCTCGCTGTCGGAACTGCTGTACAAGGTCGGCGGCCGCCTCGGTCTGGCGCGCTGGCAGTTCAAGCTGCCCAAACCGCTGCATGACAAGCTGAAGTGGCTGAAGTACGCGGTGTTCATCGGCCTGGTGGCCGCCTCGTTCCACTCGATGGTGCTGGCCGAGCAACTGGCCGAGATCGAACCGTTCAAGACCACGTTCCTGGTCGGCATCTGGAACCGCAGCTGGCCGTTCGTGCTGTTCGTGACCACGATCTTCGGGCTGTCGCTGTTTACCGAACGTCCGTACTGCAAGTACCTGTGCCCGCTGGGTGCCGGGCTGGGCCTGCCGTCTCGACTGCGGCTGAACGGGCTGAAGCGCAAGGCCGAGTGCGGCCCGTGCAAGGCCTGTGCGGTCGGCTGCGGCTCGCAGGCCATTGCCGCCGACGGCCGTATCGAC
>NZ_BAAGUB010000039.1:0-1274 GCF_054781615.1 Microvirgula curvata
GGGGTCGCAGAGAATAGGTGGCTGCGACTGTTTAATAAAAACACAGCTCTGTGCCAACACGAAAGTGGACGTATACGGAGTGACGCCTGCCCGGTGCCGGAAGGTTAAGTGATGGGGTGCAAGCTCTTGATCGAAGCCCCGGTAAACGGCGGCCGTAACTATAACGGTCCTAAGGTAGCGAAATTCCTTGTCGGGTAAGTTCCGACCCGCACGAATGGCGTAACGATGGCCACACTGTCTCAACCCGAGACTCAGCGAAGTTGAAATGTTTGTGAAGATGCAATCTCCCCGCTGCTAGACGGAAAGACCCCGTGAACCTTTACTGTAGCTTTACATTGGACTTTGAACAGACTTGTGTAGGATAGGTGGGAGGCTATGAAGCTGGAACGCTAGTTTCAGTGGAGCCGCCCTTGAAATACCACCCTGGTGTGTTTGAGGTTCTAACCTTGGTCCGTAATCCGGATCGGGGACCGTGTATGGTAGGCAGTTTGACTGGGGCGGTCTCCTCCCAAAGAGTAACGGAGGAGTTCGAAGGTCATCTAGGTACGGTCGGACATCGTACTGATAGTGCAATGGCAAAAGATGGCTTAACTGCGAGACCGACAAGTCGAGCAGGTGCGAAAGCAGGACATAGTGATCCGGTGGTTCTGAATGGAAGGGCCATCGCTCAACGGATAAAAGGTACTCCGGGGATAACAGGCTGATTCCGCCCAAGAGTTCATATCGACGGCGGAGTTTGGCACCTCGATGTCGGCTCATCACATCCTGGGGCTGTAGCCGGTCCCAAGGGTATGGCTGTTCGCCATTTAAAGTGGTACGTGAGCTGGGTTTAAAACGTCGTGAGACAGTTTGGTCCCTATCTGCAGTGGGCGTTGGAAGTTTGAGGGGGGCTGCTCCTAGTACGAGAGGACCGGAGTGGACGCATCTCTGGTGTACCGGTTGTGACGCCAGTCGCATCGCCGGGTAGCTATATGCGGAAAAGATAAGCGCTGAAAGCATCTAAGCGCGAAACTTGCCTCAAGATGAGACTTCCCAGGGAACTTGATTCCCCTGAAGGGTCGTTCGAGACCAGGACGTTGATAGGTCGGGTGTGGAAGCGCAGTAATGCGTTAAGCTAACCGATACTAATTGCCCGTGCGGCTTGATCCTATAAGTCGAGACATTCGGCTGTGTGAGCGAGCGATACGCAAAATCTGACTTGAAGTTGTTGCTTCTTCTGTTTCTGGTTGTTGGGATAAGTCCCGGCGACCACCCTTTTACCCTGGCGGCCATAG
>NZ_BAAGUB010000040.1:0-576 GCF_054781615.1 Microvirgula curvata
CTGGGGTGAAGTCGTAACAAGGTAGCCGTAGGGGAACCTGCGGCTGGATCACCTCCTTTCTAGAGAAGCTTGAAGTGAGCGTCTACAGCTTATCGGTTGTTTGTGAGTGAAGAGCGTGCTGACGGACTGGGTCTGTAGCTCAGCTGGTTAGAGCATCGTCTTGATAAGGCGGGGGTCGTTGGTTCGAGTCCAA
This sequence comes from Microvirgula curvata, assembly GCF_054781615.1. Classification (NCBI taxonomy): domain Bacteria; kingdom Pseudomonadati; phylum Pseudomonadota; class Betaproteobacteria; order Neisseriales; family Aquaspirillaceae; genus Microvirgula; species Microvirgula curvata. The sequence goes on from NZ_BAAGUB010000040.1 coordinate 194, forward strand.
CCAGACCCACCATACCCTGTTGAAAGGATTATGGTCAGTTTGTCAGTCAGGCAGTCAGCACGTAATTTGGGGGCATAGCTCAGTTGGGAGAGCATCTGCTTTGCAAGCAGAGGGTCGTCGGTTCGATCCCGTCTGCCTCCACCATTACCATAGAAGAATGCTCAGGCAAGCAGTCATCCTGCTTACCTTAGCGTTTTTTTGCGCTCGATCTTTAACAAAACGGAAGAAGTGACAACGAGAAGACGATGCAGTCTGGGGTAACAGCCAGGTTGCAAAGTGTTTAATCGGGTCAGATTGTATCGACATGATTACTGTAAGTCGCAGAAATCATGTATTCGCAAACACCTGTAAGTGTTTCCACTTATAGGATCAAGCGACTAAGT
>NZ_BAAGUB010000041.1:0-66110 GCF_054781615.1 Microvirgula curvata
CGAGCGGGAACCACCCCTTCCCATCCCGAACAGGACCGTGAAACTGCTTTGCGCCGATGATAGTGTGGCACTTGCCCATGCGAAAGTAGGTCACCGCCAGGTCCTATACTGAACCCCTCCGTGCCATGCACGGAGGGCTTCTTTTATCCAGCATGATTCAGGCTGTGGGGACATGTCCCGGCAGCCAACCGTCTTTTCCGGCGGCCATAGCGAGCGGGCACCACCCCTTCCCATCCCGAACAGGACCGTGAAACTGCTTTGCGCCGATGATAGTGTGGCACTTGCCCATGCGAAAGTAGGTCACCGCCGGACCCCCTGCCGAACCCCTTCGTACCGAGTACGAAGGGGTTTCTTCATTTGTGGCCCCGTTCACGGGACCGACATCGGGACTATGCTAGTGTCCGGGCGTATGCCTGACAGGAGGCGGTACCGATGAGCTCATCCTTTCCCGATCATTTCTCTGCCGTGGCCGATGCCTATGCCGACTTCCGGCCGCGCTATCCGGATGCCCTGTTCGACTGGCTGGCGGCGGCGGTCGACTCTCGCCGGCTGGCGCTCGATGTGGCGACCGGCAACGGCCAGGCGGTGGCCGGGCTGGTGGACCGCTTCGAGCGGGTACTGGCCAGTGATGCCAGCGCCGGGCAACTGGCCCGCATGCCGGCGTGGACAAATGTGGAAACGCGCTGCGAACCGGCCGAACAGCTGTCGGCGGCGGACGACTGCGTGGATCTGCTGACCGTGGCCCAGGCCCTGCACTGGTTCGACCATCCGCGCTTCTTTGCCGAAGCCTGGCGCGTGCTGCGGCCTGGCGGGCTGATCGCTGCCTGGTGCTACCAGCAGTTCGCCAGCGACGATGCCGCGCTCGATCTGGTGCTGGAGACTTATTATCACGATGTGGTCGGCGCCTACTGGCCACCGCAGCGGGCCTGGGTCGAACAGGGCTATGCCACGCTGGACTGGCCGTTTGCCGAGCTGCCGGCACCCGCATTCACGCTGGAGGCCGACTGGAGCCGCGCCCAGCTGCTCGGTTACCTGGGCAGCTGGTCTGCCACCCGTCTGGCCGGGGAAGCGACCGGCCGCGATCCGCGCGCAGCGATCGTCCCGGCGCTGGAACGGTTATGGCCGGACGACGAAACGCGCCGCCTGCGCTGGCCGCTGAAGTTGCGGGTCGGGCGAAAGGGAATGAACCTTGTTTGATGTAAGTCAAATAATGTCTCATGTCCGGTAGAATAGAGCGAATACTCGACTATATGGAGTCTCAGATGCTGTACCCCGAGCTGTATGCCCAGTTGGAAAAAGCACGCTGGAACATGGCGACCGACATTCCGTGGGAGGAATTCGACGCCGACAAGCTGACCGACGAGCAGGCGCAGACCGTCCGGATGAATGCCATCACCGAATGGTCGGCGCTGCCGGCGACCGAGATGTTCCTGCGCGACAACAAGGATGACAGCGACTTTTCCGCTTTCATGTCGATCTGGTTCTACGAGGAACAGAAGCACTCGCTGGTGCTGATGGAGTACCTGCGTCGCTTCCGTCCCGAACTGGTGCCGACCGAGGCCGAACTGCATGCGGTGCGCTTCGAGTTCGATCCGGCCCCGAAGCTGGAGACGCTGATGCTGCACTTCTGCGGCGAACTCCGGCTGACCCAGTGGTACCGCTGTGCATCCGAATGGCACTCGGAACCGGTGATCAAGCATATCTACCGCACCCTGTCACATGACGAAGCGCGCCATGGCGGCGCCTATCTGAAATACATGAAGCGGGCGATCGAGCAGCATGGTGACGAAGCCCGTACTGCCTTTGCCAAAATCGGCATGCTGATGGCTGCCTCGGCCCGTGCCGGCAAGCCGCTGCACCCGACCAACCTGCACGTGAACCAGTCGCTGTTCCCGAACGATACGGTGCAGAGCCGGCTGCCGGACCCGGACTGGCTCGAAGACTGGCTGACGCAGAAGATCCGTTTCGGCAGCGAATGGGAGCAGCGCGTGGTCGGTGGTATCCTGCGCAACTTGTCGAGTCTATTCGGCGTCGAGCTGGACACGGTGCAGGCCCTCAATCGCTACCGCAAAACGCTCGGCGCAAGCCCAGCCGCATGAACTATCCATTACCTGATTTCGAGCAGAAAATCTGTCCGCCGGAGGCGCTTGCCGCCCGGCTGGACACCATGCCGAGGCCGCTGGTCTTTACCAACGGCTGTTTCGACATTCTTCACCGCGGCCATGTGACCTACCTGGCCCAGGCGCGTGCGCTTGGGCAGGCACTGATTGTCGCGCTGAATACCGATGCCTCGGTGCGACGGCAGGGCAAGGGCGACGACCGCCCGGTCAATGCACTGGAGAACCGCGCGGCAGTAATGGCCGCGCTGGCCTGCGTCGACCTGGTGACCTGGTTCGACAGCGACACGCCGGCCGATCTGATCGGGCTGGTCCGCCCGGACGTGCTGGTCAAGGGCGGCGACTGGACTCCTGACCGCATTGTCGGCAGCCGCGAGGTGCTTGCCCGTGGCGGACAGGTGCACTCGATACCGTTCCTGCACGCCACTTCCACCACGGCCACCCTCGCCCGCATTCGCGATACGCAGGGACGCTGACATGTTTGCATTGCTGCGCACGCTCGGCGACGGGCAATTCCATTCCGGCGAAGTGCTGGCCACGCAACTGGGTCGCTCGCGTTCGCACGTGTGGCAACTGGTGCAGACCCTGGAACGTGACTACGGGCTGACGCTGCAGCATGTACGCGGCCGTGGCTACCGGCTGACGCCGGCGATCGAATGGTGCGATGCCCGCACCATCTCCGCGCTGGCCGGCGGTGGCTGGAATGTCGAGATTGCCGACGAAATCGATTCGACCAATACCGCCCTGCTGACCCGGGCCGGCAACGGCTGCCCGGGCGGGCTGGCGCTGTTTGCCGAAGTCCAGACTGCCGGCCGTGGCCGCCGCGGCCGTCGCTGGCAGGCGCGGGTCGGCGAGTCGCTGACCTTTTCCGCCCTGTGGCGCTTCGAGGGCGGCATAGGTCGCCTGTCCGGCCTGTCGCTGGCGGTCGGGGTGGCCATCGTGCGGGCACTGGCCCATTTCGGGCTGCCGGTGGCGCTCAAGTGGCCGAACGACGTGCTGATGGACGGGCGAAAGCTGGCCGGCATCCTGATCGAACTGGCCGGCGACAGTCTGGGCCCGACGGCGGTGGTGATCGGCATCGGCATCAATCTGACGCCGCCGGCCGTCGTCGACCAGCCGGTGACCGGCACGCGCAGCATCCGGCCGGAACTTGGCCGCAACGCGATCGCCGGACGGCTGCTGGCCGAACTCGGTGACGTGCTGGACCTGTTCGCCCGCGAAGGCTTCGATGCGCTGCGCGACGAATGGCAGCGGCTGTTCGCCTGGCAGGGACAGGCAATTGCCGTGCATCAGCCGGACGGGAATATCGTGCATGGCATCGCGATCGGCGTCGACGCAACCGGTGCGCTGCGGGTACGCACCGCCAGCGGAGACATTGTGGTGCATGCCGGCGATGTCAGCCTGAGGATGGCATGAGCACGCTGCTGATCGATGCCGGCAATACCCGGGTCAAATGGGCCTGGCTCGGTGCTGACGGACGTCCCGGGCCGGTACACGCCTGCCCGCATGACGATCTGACCCCGCTGGGGCTGGCGGTGGCGCAGACACCGCCGCAACGGGTCGTCGGCGCCAGCGTGGCCTCGCCGGCCGACAACCGCGCCATCGCCGCGCTGGTCGGACTGCCGGTCGAGTGGCTGCAGCCGACGGCGGAGCGGGCCGGCGTGCGCAATGGCTACCGTGATCCGGCCCGGCTGGGCGCGGACCGCTGGGCAGCACTGATCGGTGCCCACCATGAGCCCGGCGGTGACCTGCTGGTGGTCAGTGCCGGCACCGCGCTGACCCTCGACTGCCTGGACCGCGACGGCATGTTTCGCGGCGGCACCATTGCCCCCGGATTTGCGCTGATGCGGCAGAGCCTGGCACGGGGAACTGCCCGGCTCGGCTACCCGGAAGGGGACTATGCCGCTTATCCGCAGCAGACCGCCGACGCAATCCTGTCCGGCTGCATCGATGCGCTGGTGGCGCCGGTGGAGCGCCGCGCCGCACGCTTTTCCGCCGACCTTGGCCGCCCGGTCCGCATCCTGATTGGCGGGGGGGATGGCATGATGCTGATGTCTCATCTCGCCGTACCGGCGGCGATTGTGGATAATCTGGTTCTTTCCGGACTGGCACTGGTCGCCCAACCGCTATGTTGAAATGGATTTTTGCCTCACTGGTCGTGGCCAACCTGGTCGCGGCGACGGTGATTTCGCTCGAAATGCCGCACGAGGTGTATACCGCCCCGTACGAATTCAATGCCCATCAGGCGAGCCGGCTCGCGCCCAGCGAGGCCGAGGCCGTGCTGGCCAGCGCGAAACCGACGGCCGATGCCGGCCCGGCACCGGCCGATACGGCGAAGACGGGTGAGGCCGCCGCAGCGAAACCGGCGGATACCCCGGCCGGGAAAGCTGCCGACAAACCGGCTGACGCCCCTGTCGCCAGCGGGACTGACAAGCCGGCAGACAAACCGGCAGACAAACCGGCAGACAAACCGGCAGACAAACCGGCCACGAAGGCGGAGAAAACCGCCGACAGCAAGCCGGCCGTTCCCCGGGTGTGTCTGGCGCTGGGTGCCTTCGGTGAGCAGGATGTGGCATCGGTACGCGCCGCACTCGGCAAGCAGGGCCTGAAGGCGAAGGAAAGCGTCAGCGAGACCGGGGGCCGTCCGACCGGCAAGCACTGGGTGTACCTGCCGCCGGCTGCCGATCGCGCCGCCGCCAATTCCCGCTCGCTCGAACTGAAGGGCAAGGGTTTCGACAATTACGTCGTTGCCAACGAACCGAACAAGAACGCGCTGTCGCTCGGGCTGTTCAGCCAGGAAAGCGCGGCCAGGGCCTTTGTCGCCAAGCTGAGCGCTGCCGGCATTACCGGTGCCGACATCGAGTCGCGCGGCAAGGGCATCAAGCAGACCCGATTCCTGTTCGACGGGCTGGAACCGGCCGAAGCCGGCGCGGTGCGCAAGATCGCCGGGCAGTGGCCGAAGGCCAGCCTGCAGACGCGTCGCTGCCAGTAGAACCGCGATTGCGGTTTCGCCCAACGGCCGGTCAATGACCGGCCGTCATCATTTGTTCATCGGTTTTTCACTGTGCAGTCATGTCATGACGATAGCGTGGCGGTCATTTCCATGACCTGAAATCGTGCGCCGTGAGCAAACTGATCAAGACCGACGACAGCATCGTCAATTCCAGCGATAACCGCGCTTTTTCCGACCTGGTCAGCGCGCAACTGTCGCGTCGCAGCCTGCTGAAGGGCGGCGCCGGCGCGGTGGCCGCCGGCCTGTTCTCGCCCTTGTTCGCGCCGCTGGCCGGCCTCGCGGAGGCGGCCACGCCGGCCCCGGTCGCCAGAGCGGTGGCGCTGGCCTTCGAGCCGGTACCGATCGCCGTGCGCGACAGCGTGGTGGTGCCGGACGGCTATACGGCCGAGGTGCTGTACGCCTGGGGTGACCCGACCGGCATCCGGGGCCGGATGCCGGCCTTCAAGCCTGATGCCAGCAATACCGCCGCCGAGCAGGCGGTGCAGGCCGGCATGCACCATGACGGCATGGCGTACTTTGCGCTGCCGTTCGGTGCGCAGAGCTCGCGCCGCGGCCTGCTGGCAATCAACCACGAATATATCGACGACGGGCTGCTTCATCCTGACGGCATGAAAGACTGGAGCGAGGCCAAAGTGGCCAAGGCCCAGGCCGCCGTTGGCGTGTCAGTGATCGAAGTCGAGCATGCCGGCGACAACTGGCGGGTGGTACGCCCGTCGTCGTTCGCCCGGCGCATTACCGCGCAGACACCCTGTGACATCGCCGGTCCGGCGCGCGGCCATGCGCTGATGCGGACCGAGGCCGATCCGAAAGGCACGACCGTACTCGGCACGTTCAACAACTGTGCCAATGGGCAGACGCCGTGGGGCACCTATCTGACCTGCGAGGAGAACTGGAGCGATTTCTTCGCCAACAACGGCACCCTGACCGAGGACGACAAGCGCTACGGCATCAAGGCGCAGGATGCCGGCTATCGCTGGAGTGAACGCGATTTCCGCTTCGACCGCCAGGTGACGCCGAACGAGCCGTACCGCTTCGGCTGGGTGGTGGAAATCGATCCGTACGACGCGAAGTCCCGGCCGGTGAAGCGGACTGCGCTCGGCCGGGTCAAGCATGAGGGCGCGACGGTCTCGCTGGCGCCGGACGGCCGGGTGGTGGTGTACATGGGCGACGACCAGCGTTTCGAGTACATCTACAAATTCGTGTCCAGCGGCAAGTACAAGCCGCACGACCGCAAGGCCAACCGCACCCTGCTCGATCAGGGCACGCTGTATGTCGCCCGCTTCGACGATGACAACGGTGGGCGCTGGCTGCCGCTGGTGCATGGCCAGCACGGGCTGACCGCCGACAACGGCTTCCGCGATCAGGCCGAGGTGCTGATCCACACCCGCCGCGCTGCCGACAAGGTCGGGGCGACCAAAATGGACCGTCCGGAGTGGATTGCCGTCCATCCGGAGCGTCCGTGGGAGCTGTACTGCACGCTGACCAACAACAGCGAGCGCGGCACCGATGGCAAGCCGGGCACCGACGCGGCCAATCCGCGTGCGAAGAATATCTTCGGCCACATCATCCGCTGGCAGGAAGCCGGCAATGATCCGACCAGCGACAGCTTCAAGTGGGATCTGTTCGCGCTGGCCGGCAACCCGACGCTGGACGGCGCCAGCAAGGGCACGGTCAATGGCGACGCGTTCGGCAGCCCGGACGGGCTGAAGTTCAGCAGCAACGGCATCCTGTGGATTCAGACCGACGTGTCGACCAGCACGCTGAACCAGAAGGAATACGCGAACATGGGCAACAACCAGATGCTGGCGACCCTGCCGGAGACCGGTCAGGTGCGCCGCTTCCTGACCGGTCCGAACGGCTGCGAAATCACCGGCCTGGCGTTCACGCCGGACAACCGCACCCTGTTCGTCAATATCCAGCACCCGGGTGAAACGTCCAGCGAGCGTTCGGACCCGGCGCAGCCGAAGGCGGTGTCGAGCTGGCCGGACGGCGATGCCGGCGGCCGGCCGCGTTCGGCGACCGTGGTGATCCGCCGCCGCGACGGTGGCGTCATCGGCGTCTGACCGGGTCCGGAGGCCGGGCGCGACCTACTTCTTGTGCTTCTTCTTCGAAGAAGACCGGGTCGCGCTGGCCTTGCTGCTCTTCTTGCCGGCACTGGCATGGGCCTTCCTGCTGCCGGCCTGATGCTTGCGGGCGGAGCCATGTCTGGCGCTGTCGGCGTGTCTGCCGGCCCGGGTGGCGGCCGGCGCGCGGGTCGGGTCCTCGTCGGCGAGCCGGGCCAGGCGGGCCGGTTCATCCGGCAGGCGGGTCGACAGCTTGTCGACCAGACCGGCAAGCTGCGGACCGGCGGCGAGCTGGTTGCCGGCGGCCAGTTGCTGACGCAGCACGTCGTCCCGCGCGTCCTTGGCCTGCTGGTAGCGGGTGGTGGCGTCGGTCACGCTGCCGCTCAGCAAGTCGGGAAACGGCCGGGCGGCCACTTCGCGCGGGGTGCCGCCGAGCTGTTCCTGCAGTGCGCGGACCTGGCGAAGTTCATTGGCCTGGGTCTTGATGGTGTCGCTCAGATAGGCCTTCCAGACCGGTGAGCGGACGCGGGGAAACAGCATGACCGAGGCGTCGATGACATCCTGGTGGTGCTGGGCGATGACTGCCAGCAGCTCGGCCTGATCGCGAGGCTGGTCGATGCGCGTGTCGGCGGCTGCTGACGGCAGCGGGCGGGCACCGGCAGAAGCGGCCGGTGTGCGGGGAGGCGTCTGGCAGGCGGCAAGGCCGAGGGCCAGTACTGCGGCGGCAAGCCGGAGCATGGGTCGCATGAGGGTCTCTCCTGGAACGTTGGGGCAACGGCGGGGACCGGATCGGGCCGGTGTGCGCCGCTGCGGAAATCCGGATGGCTGGCGAACCGGAAAGAGAACACGGAACGCCGGGCCACACGCTACACGGCGGCGGTGCCGCTGTCAGCCTTTCCACCACTTTTCACGACACAGGCATCCTGCCCGGCAGGCGGGTACCGGTAACGGCATGACGGCGCGATGCGGCAGGCGGGCACGGCCATGGCGGGACAGGTCGATGACTGATGATGGTTTTTTGCGCCGATCGGTGGCAATGTTAGGTTGATCGACGACCGGACGCGGAGCCCTCCGCAAACACCGCCCGGCGCCAAACCCGTTTTCACACCCAGCAGAGCATTCCGACCATGTTCGAACACGTTGACGCCTATCCCGGCGACCCGATCCTGACGCTCGTCGAAAAATTCCACCAGGACCCGAGACCGACCAAGGTCAATCTGGGCATCGGCCTGTACTACGACGAAGAAGGCCGCATTCCGTTGCTGCCATCGGTCAGGAAGGCCGAAGCGGCCCATGCCGGCGAGACCGGCCCGCGCCCGTACCTGCCGATGGAAGGGCTGGCCGAGTACCGCACCGCCGTCCAGGGCCTGCTGTTCGGCAGCGACAGCGCGGTGCTGCGCGACGGCCGGGTCGCCACCATCCAGACCATCGGTGCGTCCGGCGCGCTGAAGATCGGCGCTGATTTCCTCAAGTGCTACTTCCCCGACAGCGGCGTCTGGGTCAGTGACCCGACCTGGGACAATCACCGCGCCATCTTCGAAGGTGCCGGCATGGTGGTGAACACCTATCCGTACTACGACGCGGCCACTGGCGGTGTGCGCTTCGAGGCCATGCTGGCCGCGCTGGAAGCCCTGCCGGCGCGCAGCATCGTGCTGCTGCATCCGTGCTGCCACAACCCGACCGGCGTCGACCTGTCGCGCGAGCAATGGACGCGCCTGATTCCGGTACTGCGCGACCGTGAGCTGGTGCCGTTCCTCGACATCGCCTATCAGGGCTTCGGCGACGGGCTGGAGCAGGATGCGTTCGCCATTCGCGCACTGGCCGAGGCTGGTGTCAGCTACTTTGTAAGCAATTCGTTCTCGAAGAACCTGTCCTACTACGGCGAACGCTGTGGCGGGCTGTCCGTGGTCTGCCGTGACCGTGACGAAGCCGCCGTGGTGCTCGGCCAGCTGAAATTCACCGTGCGTCGCAACTACTCCAGTCCGAACACCCACGGCGCCAAGGTCGCGGCGCGGGTGATGCTCGACCCGGGACTGCGGGCGGAATGGGAAGGTGAAGTGGCCGGGATGCGGGAACGCATCAAGGCCATGCGCCAGTCGCTGTTCGATGTGCTGACGGCCAGGGTGCCGGGCCGTGATTTCAGCTATTTCCTGTCGCAACGCGGGATGTTCAGCTACACCGGGCTGACCCCGGCCCAGGTCGATCGCCTGCGTGAAGAGTTTGGCGTCTATCTGGTTCGCTCCGGCCGCATCTGCGTGGCCGGGCTGAACTCGCGCAATGTCGACTACGTCGCGTCGGCCATGGCGGCCGTACTGGCCTGATCCGGCCTGCTGCCTGACTGAAAAACGCCGCTTCCGGCCGGAAGCGGCGTTTTCTTTTGGGGCGACCGCCGGGCGGGTTGCGGTGAAAGAGCAGAAGGGAGTCTCTATAAAGATTTAAGTGGATGAAAGCATTTCAATCATCTCTATTCGGCATGAATTGACTTGCTGCGCTACCTCTTTTTTGCTGGAACTTTCAATATGGCCATGCGTCCTGGGCAGCCCGTCGTTGTTTCCTGCTATCGGGTCTTGACGACTGATGGGCCCTGTTCTGTTCAGAGGTTCCTCCTCCATTTTTCACTGTATGCGTCAGGGAGGAGGCAGAAAAAAAGAGGGGAGATGGATGTCATGCCGGGCAATCTCGCCCGGAAACTTGTCCCCTTGCATAAACATTTATTGCTTGGTTTGCATGGGGAGCGGATTCTCTGGGTAGGAGACGCTCGAGCACTGTATTTCATGGGTAATGGCGCGCGCAGCTACGACCCCTCAATCCAGCGCTTTCTCAGTATGGATCCGTACAGCCCATTCTCTGTTGGCGGGATGCATCCCTATGCTTTCTGCGAGGGTGATCCTGTCAACAATATTGATCCTTCTGGATATGCGGCGCAAAGCACGTTTTACACTGCCTGGCGCCTGTTTGCACTGGTTAGTGGATTTCTTACGCTGGGCCTGGTTATTGCCACGATGGGTGGCGCTACTGCCGTTATTGCAAGTGTGGTCCTGGCGCTGGACCTGGTTAGAAATATCACCGCGATTGCTGCCGATTCTTTGCAATATCGTGAACCGGAAGCGGCACGAACACTGAAAAACATCTCTCAGGGGATGGGGGTTGCCGCCAGTATTTTCGGGGTTTTTGGTGGTGGAACCCTGGGCTATGCGAAGCTGAAGGGGCGTGTGATACACGGCCTTGCATCAGGGCAGCGATATTACCACTATGAGAAAAAGATAAAGGACAGGAAGACGGAGATGTTTTTCTTCAGTGAAAAATTCAGGGACGGTTCACTGGTCATGACGCATGGAAGTCCACAACGTTCTCTGCAGTCACCTACGGGAGAACTTCTCAAACCCTACGAATGGGCACAGAGGCTGTTGCTGCTTCCTTCCTATGCAAATAGCAGCCAGCAAGGACCGCTTTATTTGATGTCCTGCCATGCGAGCAAGTGGGGGTATGGTTCTAATGCCGCCAAGATTTCCAGTGCGCTGGATAGAAAAGTGATTGTCTTTGATTCTCCGTGGACGCTAACAAGCCAAAGAATGGCACTACAGGTGCCGCGCATTATGTCTGGATCCATGCCTGTTGGGCTTGCGCACTTTTCATTTTATGGCAGCACATTAGGCAAGCCTTTGCGTTTTGTGAATGGGCGCGCTGTCTGAGAGAGGGGAGAGGTGTATGTTGTTTTATTCCAATGTGTTCAATATTATTGATTGGTCAGTAAATAATATTGAACCCTGCACCGGGATGTACATCCGGACAATAAAATTGGCACATGTCTCCGGCAATAAACTGCAAGGACCTGATCTGGATATCTGTTTGCGATTTAATCAATTTAATGCAAGCGATTATGGATTCGGTGTCGGTTGGGAATTGAATCTCTCCAGCGTGGAAATGCAAACCTATGAAGATGGCGAAACCTATGACATGCTGGTTTTGTCGAATGGGCAGCGCTACATTATTGAAGAAACAGAACAGGATTTTTATTTGCAATACCAGCGCACACAAACGTTTGTTTTTGAAAAAAATGGCGTAGATCCCAATGGGGGGGCGTGCTACAAAATAATAAATAAAAACGGGACTATTGAATATATAACAAATAACAAGACGACAGAAATACGAAGTCCAAACGGGTACAGTGTTTATATAAAATGGGGGGAGGGCGAAGGGGATTTTGTTATGACGGATAATGGGGGCGCCGTTCTGATAAAATCAGAGAAAATTTCCTCCGGCGATCAAAGTGCCTCTGGTGATTTTCGACAGGTTACCAGTGCGCGTTGCGTCATGAATTACATTTTTTCTCCGATTGAAGAAAAAAATGCATTGACGAAAATAACCGGGGGAAAGACAGCAAGCACACTGGCCGATACCATTTATGAGATAGCGTACCAGACACATAATGATCATTACCTTGCAATCAGCAAGGTCTCATCGTATATGCAATTTACGCAAATAGCCACGCTGGAATATCAAAAATTAAAGCACTCAGATCTACTGAGTTGCGAAGTGCTGGCGGTCTCATCGCTGGTGATATCCACAGTAAAAAATCCTGCTCTTCGAAAAATCGCTCATGTTGCATCGGAGAGTAACTATCTGGGCTCTGGTGTTGTTTCTGGCTGGGTGGAGGGTGTAGATAACCTGGACAAACTCAGTAGCACTTTCCGTTTTGTCACCACAGAAAAAACAGGGAGGAAAAGGGTTGTCTGGCGCACGTACAACAAGTTCTATCTGTTGATGCGCGAACAGATTCTGGCTGCTGGAGATCTGCCCTCGACGGTCAAGGCCGGACAGTATTCATTATATGACTATGAATTGAACGCTGCCGAAGGTACCGGTACCAATGATCAATCATCGACTTATATGCTGCCAGTCAAACATACGCTTTGCTGGCAGGATGCAAAAAAGGACGGCAGCCTGGACTTGAGGCAGCAGTGCGCTTCCTTCCAGTATGATGATGATGCAAATTTGACTCGTTTTGACGGATTTAATGGTATTCGAGAACAATATGATTACTATCCTGCCACAGGTGAGAAAAATTCCTCCGGTATTGAGCTATGTCCTGCAGACCCCAATGGGTTCATTCATTATACAAAGAAAAAAACGGTGTCGGCCATAAATCCGACTTCGAACACCATAAACAAATGCTATGGTTATACATATGAAAAAATGCCCGGTGTGGATTTGATTGTCCTAGGAACAGAAAATTTCTCAACCGGGACGACTGATCCTGATGACATTCAGGCACGCAAATCACAAAAAAAATATTCATACCAAACAGAAGGGGTGTTTATTGGGCAACTCAAACAAGTTATCGAGCAAATGCCGCCTTTCACGCAGGGCCCAGATGGAACGATCTCTGCGGACATATATAAAACAACTATCAATTATACCTATACACTGGCCAGTTCAGGACTGATCATCCAGAAAACCATAATCGGTTATGATAACGTGGAAAAAAATAACAGCCTGGTTCAGGATGTTAATACGACAGATGTTATTCGTGGTGTAGATGAAAACAGGCTGGTGACTCTTTATGAATACAACTATCTGGGGTTGCTTGAAAAAACGGTGCGTTCATACGGATCAGAAACTGAAGTCGCTGAAACAATAAGCTACTCAGCAAATACAAACACCCTCACCAGAAAAAACAGCAATGAAAAATTAACCACGAATCAGATTCTTGACATGTATGGGCGCGTTGTCAGGGAAACGGTCAAGGTTGGAGAGGGGGGGAATGAAAAAACATACCGGCTGTTCGCTTGCTTCTACAATGATGTGAATCAGCTGGTCAAGAAAAATGAATTTGATTACTCCAGTGATGGCACGGTAATTATCAAAGAGGAAACTTTATATTCATGGACACTTTTTGATGAGCCAAAATCGCAAATAAATCCTGATGGCAGCGAGGAAATATATACGTATGATTATTTGAACAACACCATTGCAGTGCTACAAATTCCTGCATATGAAAACAAAATCTCATTTTATGACGAATTGAGCAGATTGCAGACCAGGAAAACTTACTCAAAAGACAATCCTGACCCAAAAATGCTCCCGGATATCATGGAAACGTTCGTTTATGATGATTTGAACAGGCAAATAAAATATACAGCAACAGGTAAAGAGAGTCAGACTTATGCTTACGATGCATTTGACCGACCCAGTGAGCAAACAGGGAGTACCAGCGGGAAAAGAACAACCGAGTATGCTCCCCATTGCAGTGCAGACCTGGCTGTCAAAATAGCAATCGGAAGTCATGATGGTACAAGCACAACGATTGGGCTTCGTTCCTATGATGGGCTTGATCGTGAGATTTCATCGACAATCAATGGTGTGCAAAAAAGTTATGATTATTCGACTTCAGGGATTTTGACTAATCCAAACAGAATTTCCATCAGCAGTGGCAGGGTTTTTGAATATCAATATAGCAAAAGTTTTGATCGGGTTACGCTGCGAAAGGTGTCTGACAGTAAAGGATATGAACTGGCTGCCAAGACACTCAAATATGATAACAAGAGTGGCCTTTTATCTGAATCTTACGCGTATCCAGCCAATACCGATACCGGGGAGGAGGACTGGGAGGGATGTCGCCTTCTCCAGTATAACGAATTCAATAACGTAATCCATGAAAAAGTTGAGTGGAGAAATTTCATCAAAGGATATTTCGGAGTATTTGAAACCTATACGACTTCCACGATCAAGGGGCGCCCCGTTGAGATTGCCTCTTATATGGGGAATGTCAGGATTGCCATCCTGAAAATAAAATACGCATATGAAAAAAATGGTGGCGTCAAGCAAATGGACTATTACGTTAATAACGAACTTGCTTCACGGTCCATTTTTTCCAGGTACAAGAATGGAAACTTGAAAGAAATAAAAAATTTTTCAAGACTAGAAAATGGACAATACTCAGGGATCGCGCAGCACTTCCTGTATGGTAAATATGGTCTGCTGAAACGGGTTTATTATTCTTCAATTGAAGACAAGGCTGGAGAAGGTTTTATGGCATATGATCTGGAGTATGATGCAAACCAGCGCCTGGTAAAAGCCCACTATGATCTCTATGCTATTGCCAGTAAAGGCTGGACAGAAAATCTGGTATACAATGATGTTGATACACTTGTTTCATGGGGTAAAACCGGCGACCTTGATTGCCGGGATGAATATGGAAACAGTGTGATTTCCATGAAATTCAAAATGGATGATATCGGTAATATTCAGCAGCTTTCCTCGGAGTACAGTACGGGAAGTAATGTGGCCAAATATTCATACAGCAATCAGTCCAGTCTTTCTCTTGTTGAAAATAGCCGCTCTGATACAGTAAGCATGCCGGACAACATCCAGTTTTCCAGCAACAGTGAAGGCAATATTACTGGATGCGTTTCAAAAATGGGGGAAAAAACGCTCAACACAATCGCCTATGATTTTGCCGGGGAAGACAATATTTCAGACTTGACGGTTACGACGGGCCCCTCTTCCCTGCTGCATCATTACGATTATGATGCAGAAGGTCGGAATGTGATGAAGTATCAAGTTGTAAATGGCACGGAATATCTGGTTGATTTCAGCTTGCACATCAGTGATCAATTAATGGCTGAACAGCACTACTTGCTCGGGAATGAAGACAATACGACACAGTATACTGTTTTTCACCGTATCAATGGGGAGGTGATGTTTATTTCTACCGTTGATGATCCCAGAATGCGTGGAAAAAAAATGGCACGTCGTTATTATAATTTGTATATTACCGGGCAGAATGCATATGGAATGAACTATTCGCCTGCGCAGAGTCGCTATGTCATCATGAAAATCTACAACACAGCCTCGGATCAGCCCGATCCTCCTCCTCCGCCAGAGGAGTGATCGGGGAGATTCTGCTGCTCAGCGTCTGTTGCCGTGAGCGTCCAGGAGACCTGCGACCGTCGTTGCGCCCGGGTGCAGCCAGCGATGCAGTAATCGGGTGCCGAACGGGATAAAGACGAACACCATGACCGGTGTCAGCATCAGTGTACTGGCCAGCACGCGCAGCACGACCGGCAGCGAGGCCAGCGAGGTGCCGAACAGCAGCGTGAATGCCAGCGAGACCGGGAAAAACACCAGCCAGATGGTGACCGCCTGCTTCCAGCGAGGCGGCGGCGCGACCGCAAAGCCATGATCGAGCCCGCGCGCCTCATGGACCTGGCTGGCGTGCACCAGTCCGGTGCCTTGGCGCAACCAGTCGCGTCGTTCGGGGGAGTCGGCCCAGCGCGCCAGACTGGCATCGTCGCTGAAGCGGAAGACGATCTGATGGTTGTCGTCGCCGGGGGCCGGGGCGAGGGTACCGGAACCGAGATAGCCGGCAAACTGTGCCGCCAGTTGCTGGCCGCGCTGCATCCAGGCAACGAAGTCGTCATGGCGTTCCGGTGCAATCCGGCGAGTCACCAGCAGGGTGACGGGGGAAGAGGGGGCTGGCATGGGGGATCTCCTTGGCATCGGTCTGCGCCTGCCCGGGGTGGTGGGGGGCGCATCCGGCCGGCCCCCGTTCGGGGCCGGCACAGGCAGGAAGATAGCAAGGAACATGCCGGGCCGGGCATCAGGCCGCGTGGCGGTCGATCACTTTCCGTTCGGTGCTGAACCACCAGATGACCAGCCCGGTCAGGGTCAGGACGGCACCGGCGATCATGACACCGGTCCAGTCGGCGACCATGTAGATGGCGGTCGAGGTGACCGAGCCCAGTGCGCCGCCGATGAAATAGCAGGTCATATAGGCGGCGGTCAGACGGCTGCGCGCCTCCGGCCGGGTGCGGTAGATCACGCTCTGGTTGGTCACGTGCACGGCCTGGACCGCCAGATCGAGCAGCAGCACGCCGATGACGAACGCGACGATCGAGCTCTTGGCCAGTGCGATCGGCAGCCATGACAGCAGCAGGCAGCACAGACCGAAGGTGGTGGCGCGGCCGGCATGCCCGGCGTCGGCCAGCCGCCCGGCACGGGATGCCGCCAGCGCCCCGGCGGCCCCGGCCAGACCGAACAGGCCGATGGTGGCATCGGAATAGTGGAACGGGGCGCGGGCGAGCAGGAAGGCCATCGGCGTCCACAGCAGACTGAAGGCGCCGAACACGATGGCGCCGAGCAGGGCGCGCAGTCGCAGTACCGGCTCCTCGACAAACAGCAGGAACACCGAAGCCAGCAGGCGCGGGTAGCTGAGCCGGGTGTCCGGCCTGTGCGCCGGCAGGGTGCGCCACAGGGCGAAGGCCATCAGGCTCATCAGGATGGCGGCGACCCAGTAGACGGTCTGCCAGCCGCCCAGCGCGGCCAGGGCGCCGGCCAGCGTCCGTGCAAGCAGGATGCCGAGCAGCAGGCCGCTCATGATGGTGCCGACCACCCGTCCGCGCTCGGATGGCGCGGCCAGTGAGGCGGCATACGGCACCAGCACCTGGGCGACTACCGAGAACAGCCCGGTCAGCGCCGTGCCGAGCAGGATGAGCCAGAACTGGCGGCCGAAGGCGGTCAGCAGCAGGCCGGCGGCGACCAGCAGCGACATGCCGACGATCAGCCGCCGCCGTTCGAGGATGTCGCCGAGCGGCACCAGCAGCATCAGTCCGAGCGAATAGCCGAGCTGGGCGGTGGTGACCAGGAAACCGGCGCTGGCGATGCTGAGGTCAAAATAGCGGGCGATGGTGTGCAGCAGCGGCTGGGCGTAGTAGTTGCTGGCGACGGTCAGGCCGGTGGCGACGGCCATCAGTGCCACCATCGACGGCGGCAGGCGGGAGGAGGAAGCGGGGGTCGGCATCGGGATTCTGTCGTGCTGAGGAAGTACCCTATTGTTGACGCCCGGCATCGCATGACGCCAATGAATTGTTCTCATTGCATCAATCTGATTTTAAGATGAATGCCATGGACCTGAAACAACTCGCCTGTGCCGTGGCCGTCGCGGAAGAGCGCAACTTCACCCGCGCCGCCGCACGTTGCCATATCGTGCAATCCGCACTGAGCCACCAGATCGCCCGGCTGGAGGCGGAACTGGGGGTGGTGCTGTTCGAGCGTACCTCGCGCCGCGTCAGCCTGAGCGCGGCCGGCGAGGCGTTCCTGCCGGTGGCGCGGCAGGTGCTGGATGGCGTTCGCCAGGTACGCGAAGTGGTGGCGGCTGCGAGCGGCGAAGTGCGTGGCACGCTGACGGTCGGCTCGCTCTCTGCACTGGCGAATGTCGATCCGGTTGAATGGCTGGCGCGTTTCCACCAGCGCCATCCTGGCGTCGCGGCACGGCTGTATACCGGCAGCAGCGGGGATCTGCTCGACCATGTTCGCGATGGCAGCTGCGATGTGGCCTTTGTCGGCGTCAGCGTCGATGCCGGACTGGGGCGTGTCAGCAGCCTGTCCCTGTGCCGGGAGCAGCTGGTCGCCCTGCTGCCGCCGGGACATCGGCTGGGCGACGAGCCCGGTCTGTCGCTGCGGCACCTGTCCGCCGAACCGCAGGTCGACTATGCCGGCGGCTCGGCGGCGCGATGCCAGACCGACGAGGCTTTTTTGCGCAGCGGCGTCGAGCGGCGGGTCAGCTTCGAGGTCGGCAGCCTGGACTGGATTACCCGCATCGTGCGTCGCGGGCTGGCGATTGCGCTGGTGCCGGAAGCGTGTGCCGCGCAGCTCGACGGCGTGATCAGCCGGCCGATTGTCGACGCGCCGTGCCGCGCCGTGCACATGGTCTGGAGCCGGAGCCCGAGCCCGGCGGCACAGGCTTTTGTCGCCCTGTTCCGCGACGGCTTTGTGCCGGCGCCGCAAAATTGAGTGCCAACCCTTGACCCACAGGGCTAGAATCGACGCGTCCGGAGGCACCGCCATGTTGCGTCCGGACACGATTGCGTCTTCAGGGCGGGGTGAAATTCCCCACCGGCGGTAAGCCGCGCGTTTCCTCTGTCGGAAACCGCGCGACAAGCCCGCGAGCGCCCGCACCCGTGCGGGGTCAGCAGATCTGGTGAAATGCCAGAGCCGACGGTCAGAGTCCGGATGAAAGAAGATGAGTCATGCACGGATGCGCAGCCTGCGCGGTCCGGATCGACGGCACCTGCCTGCTGCAGGCGGGTGGCCTGCGTCCGGCCGGCCCGGTCGCGCCGATGGCGCATGGCTGTTCACCAGCCCTGGAACGTTTTTCGCCCCAAATCATTGCGAGGAGCGTTTCACATGTCATTGCTTGAAGAAATTGCGGTTCCCGTCCTGGGCGCCCTGCCTTTTGCCCGACGTCTCGAACAGGCCATCGCCGACCAGCAGCGCGGTCGCCCGGTCCTGCTGATGGATGATTTCGATCGCGAGAACGAGGCCGACCTGATCATCCCGGCGGAAACGCTGACTGTGCCGGTCATGGCGCAGATGATTCGCGATGGCAGCGGCATCGTCTGCCTGTGCCTGACCGACGACACGCTGGATCGCCTGCAGCTGCCGCCGATGGTCAGCCGCAACGAAAGCCGTTTCAGCACCGCCTTTACCGTGACCATCGAAGCCCGCGACGGCGTGAGCACCGGCGTCTCCGCGGCTGACCGGGTCACGACCATCCGTGCCGCCACCGCGCCCGACGCCGGTCCGGAACATCTGGCGCGGCCGGGGCATGTGTTTCCGCTACGGGCCGTGCCGGGCGGCGTGCTGGCGCGGCGCGGCCATACCGAGGGATCGGTGGACCTGGCTGTACTGGCCGGCTTCCGACCGGCCGCCGTGCTGTGCGAACTGATGAATCCGGACGGCAGCATGGCGCGCGGCGAGCAGATCGCCCGCTATGCCGACCAGCACCGGCTGACCGTGCTGACCATCGCCGAGCTGGCCGATTACCGCCGTTCGCTGACGGGCAACTGACGGGAGCGTGGCCGGCCCGGCGCACGGCCGTTCAGAAGAACGGCATCGCCAGAAAGGCCACGATCAGGGTCCAGACCAGGGCGCCGACAGCGAATACCGTGTGTGCCAGCGCCTCGGTACGGACCGAGTCGTCATGCTCGAACAGCGCATCCAGGCCATGGAAAATCAGCCCGCCCGACGCCAGCAGGCCAAGCACGGCCGCCACGACGTTGAACAGCGGCGACGGGACCAGCAGCGACAGCGACGACAGCCAGATCGGAATCGGCGCGATGGCGGCCAGCCGGTAGCAATCGGCATAGGCCGGGCGGGGGCGGGTATGCACGGCGATGCGAATGAACTGCGCCATGGCATGGACGCTGAGCCAGCAGGTCAGCAGGAAGGTCAGCGCCACCGCCTGCCAGTAGCTGAACGGGGCCAGGCTGCCATAGCTGTCGGCATGGAACCAGGCGGCATACAGGATCATTGCCGACGCCAGCAGTGACAGCGGCAGCACAATCAGCACAAAGCTGCGGAATGACGACGGGTGGGTGCGCGACAGCGCATCCCATCCCGCGCGGGAAGACCACAGCATGCGGACGGACATCAGGGGGTTCATGGTCATGCTCCGGCAAAAGGGTTAGGCAGCCAGGGTACGGCTGCCATTTAAATATATCGCAGAACGATATAATTACCAGTGCCATTCGCGAGAAAGTGCCAGCGGAATTGTCCGCGGCAGCGATTTATGTCATAGATGCAGCCCCTGACCGTTCCATTTCGCCTGCCCGGCAGGCCGGAATGGATTGCGGCACATCATTCATTGATCAAGGACAAAAGCATGCAGAAGCCAGGCCATGAGGGCACCGCCCATGCGTAAATTTCCCCTTTTCGCGACCGTTGCCCTGTTGCTGCTGAGCACCGCCGCCCAGGCGCACCCGGGGCATGGCGCCAGCGGGCTGGAAAGCGGTTTCCTGCACCCGTTCTCGGGGCTGGACCATCTGCTGACCATGCTGGCGGTCGGCCTGTGGTCATGGCAGATGGGCGGCCCGGCCCGCTGGCAGGGCCCGCTGACCTTCATGCTGATGCTGGCCGTGGGCGGCGCGCTGGGCTGGTCCGGCGTGTCCGTTCCGGGGCTGGAAAGCGGCATTGCCGCCTCGGTCGTGGCGACCGGCCTGCTGGTGGCTTTCGCCCTGCGTCCGCACCGCAGCGTGGCGCTGGGCCTGATTGGCGCCTTCGCCGTGCTGCACGGCATGGCACACGGGCTGGAAATGCCGGCTGATGCTTCCGGCATCGCCTTCGCGGCCGGCTTTGTGGTCGCCTCCGGTCTGCTGCACGGTGCGGGGCTGCTGATCGGCGCCGGTCAGCAACGGGTCGGTCTGCATACCCAGCTGGCCCGTGCGGCCGGCGTGGCGATTGCGCTGACCGGCGTCGGCCTGCTGGCCGGCTGAGGGCGGGGGGCAGCGTCCTGCCCCTTCCGCCTATTCGCCCATGCCGACTACCCGGTTCCGGCCCTCGTGCTTGGCCTGATACAGCGCCTGATCGCCGAGTTCGACCACCAGATCGACCGGCTGGTCGCGCTGCGGCACCAGTGTGGCGACGCCGATGCTGAGCGTCAGGCTGCCGGTGGTCGGTGACGCGCAGTGCGGGATGGCCATGCGCTCGACATCGAGGCGGATTTTCTCGGCGATCAGCCGCGCGCCGCCCGGCGAGGTTGCCGGCAGCACCAGGGCGAATTCCTCGCCGCCGAAGCGGGCCGCCAGATCGGTGGCGCGCGTGGCGCCGGCGCGAATGGTGGCGGCGACCTGGCGCAGCGCTTCATCGCCGGCCAGGTGACCGTAGGTGTCGTTGTACTGCTTGAACGCGTCGATATCCATCATCAGCAGCGAGAACGGCTGCTGGTCGCGGGTGGCGCGCTGCCATTCGGTATACAGGTATTCATCCAGATAACGACGGTTGGCCAGCCCGGTCAGGCCGTCGGAATGGGTCATCTGCTGCAGTTCCAGATTCACTTCCAGCAGCTTCTGCTGGCTTTCGCGCAGCGCGCGATAGGCCTCGTCGCGCTGCAGCCGGTGCAGGTAGGAACGCGAGTGATAGCGGATGCGCGCAATCAGTTCGATGCTGTCCGGCAGCTTGACCAGATAGTCGTTGGCTCCCAGCGAGAATGCGGCGCTCTTCACTTTCGGGTCGTCGCGCGACGACAGCACGATGATCGGCACATCGCGCGTCTGCGTCAGGCTGCGGAACTGTTGCAGCAGCATCAGCCCGTCCACGTCCGGCATGACCAGATCCTGCAGGATCACGGTCGGCTGGGTCAGCCGGGCGGCCTGCAGCGCCTGCTCGGCGTTCGAGCAATAGTGGAAGTCGATGTTCGGGATGTTGACCAGCATGCGCCGGATGGCTTCGCCCACCATCGCCTGATCGTCTATCAGCAGCACCATGATCGGGTCGTTGTCCTGGGCCTGTGGCGGGGTATCCAGGGGGTACAGCAGGTCAGTCATTTACTCACATCCTCGAGGGTGGGGCCGCGGCCCCGGGGTGCGCAGGCGGCACGCAGCGCCGGCGCGATCTGGTGAACCGGCAGCACGCTGGCTGCCGCGCCAAGTGCCGCCGCCGCCTTCGGCATGCCATAGACCGCGCAGGTGGCGCGGTCCTGGGCAATGGTCGGGAAGCCCCGGTCGAGCAGTGCCTTGAGTCCGGCCGCGCCGTCGTTGCCCATGCCCGACAGCAAGACGCCGATGGCGCCACGCCGCCAATGTTGCGCCACGCTGTGGAAAAAGACATCCACCGATGGCTGATAGGCGGTAGTGCCCGGCGTGCGCGCATAGTGCAGCAGGCCGTCGGCGCCGAGCGTCAGGTTGGCGCGGCCATCGGCGATCCATGCCCGGCCCGGCAGCAGGGCAGCGCCTTCTCCGGCCAGCCGGACTTCCAGCGGTGATTGTTCGTCGAGCCAGTACGCCATGCCGGCGGAGAATGCCGCGTCGATATGCTGGATGATCACCACGGCGGCGGGAAAGTCGGCCGGCAGCGCACGCAGCACCTCGGCCACTGCCGCCGGCCCGCCGGCGGAGGCGCCGATCGCCACCAGCGCCGACTGGCAGCCGCCTCCGGCCCGTGCCGTACCGGCAACCGGGGCCGGCGCCGGCGCCGGGGCGATCGGCATCACCAGCCGTCGCGACAGCAGCTCGATCTTGTCCAGCAACGGTGCGGCCAGGCGCGGCAGATCCCCGCCGGCCAGCGTGGGCGTGGCGATCACGTCCAGCGCGCCGCCGCCGAGCGCTTCGTAGACCCGGCCGGCATTTTCGCCAATGTCGGCGGTCACGATCAGGATCGGGCACGGCGTGCGCGCCATGATGCGGCGGGTGGCCTCGACACCGTCGAGACCGGGCATGACCAGATCCATCAGGATCAGGTTCGGTGTCTGCCAGGCACACATGGCGACTGCTTCTTCACCATTGCCCGCCACCCAGCAGACGCGCCACGCCGGCCGCAGCAGGATCGCACGCCGCAGCGCTTCCACTGCGAGCGGCATGTCGTTGACGATGCCGATATTCATCATTGTGCCGCTCCGATCAGGTCGCGCACCGCGTCGAGCAGGGTATTGTCATGGAAACTGCCCTTGGCCAGATAGTAGTCGGCGCCGGCGTCGAGTCCGCGCATGCGGTCCTCTTCCCGATCCTTGTAAGACAGGATCATGACCGGCAGCGATTTCAGCGCCGCGCTCTGGCGAACCAGACCGACCAGTTCGATGCCGTCCATGCGCGGCATGTCGATATCGGTGATCAGCAGGTCGAACGGCTCGGTGCGGATGGCGTTCCAGCCGTCCATGCCATCGACCGCGATCGCGACCTCGTAGCCGTTGCCGGTCAGCAGCTTGCGCTGCAGTTCGCGCACGGTCAGCGAATCGTCGACCACCAGTACGCGCTTGCGCCGCGCCTGCGCCGCACTGGCCTGGCCGGGGCGGATCGCGTCAAGCTGGCCGGCAGCCACGCGTTTTTCGATCGAGCGCAGCAGGTCCTTGACGTCGACCACCAGTACCGGCGAGCCGTCGTCCATCAGCGCGCCGGCAGCGATGTCCGGGATCTTGCCGAGCCGGGCGTCGAGCGGGTGTACCACCAGCATGCCTTCGGACAGAAAGCGGTCGACCACCAGCCCGTACTGCTGTGGTGGTTCGCCGATGACCACTACCGCCACCTCGTCGGACGACGATTCCACTGCCGGCAGCTGCAGGATCTGGGCGGCGTCGGCCAGACCGATGCGGACACCGTCCAGATTCAGGCAGGGCTGCCCCTCCAGCTGCTCGATCTGGGTCCGTGGCCACGACAGCGTGCGTTCGACGTGGGCCAGCGGGAATGCGTATGGCTCGCCGCCGATATCGACCAGCAGGCTGCGCACGGTCGACAGCGTCAGCGGCAGCTGCAGGGTGAAGCGGGTACCCTTGCCCTGTTCGCTGGTGATGCGCAAGGTGCCGCGCACCGACTTGACCATGGTATGGACCACATCCAGGCCGACGCCGCGGCCGGAAATGTCGGTTACCACATCGCGCATGCTGAAGCCGGGCAGCAGCAGAAAGTCGAGCAGTTCGGTCGTGCTCAGCAGTTCGATGGTGGCGGCGCTGGCCAGACCCCGGCGGAGGATCTGGGCGCGCAGGGCATCGAGGTCGATGCCGGCGCCGTCGTCGCTGAGCTGGATCAGCAGCACGCCGGCACTGTGGCGGGCTTCCAGCGTCAGCGTGCCTTCCGCCGGCTTGCCGGCCTGCAACCGCACGGCCGGGGCTTCGATGCCATGGTCGAGCGCATTGCGCAGCAGGTGGCCGAGCGGCGCGTCGAGCTGGCTGAGGATGTTGCGGTCGACCCGGGTCTGCTGGCCGAGCAGCTGCAGCCGCACCTGCTTGCCGAGCGAGCGGCCGAGGTCGCGAACCAGGCGGGGATAGGCGCTGACCCCGTCAGCGAACGGGCGCATGCGGCAGGCGAGCGCTTCGTCATACAGGCTGCGGGCCAGATTGCCGGAGTGGCGGTCGAACCGGTCGAGCTCGCCAAGCCGTTCCGACAGCAGGCGCTGGCATTCGGCCAGCAGTGTGCGCGCGTCGGTCAGCGCGGTGGCCTGGTGCTCATCGACCTGGCGTCCAGGCACGGTGGCGGCTTCGTGCAGCACCTCCAGCGCCTGACCGGCCGCATACTGCAGCCGTTTGACCCGCAGCAGCGCGTCGGCGAACGGCTTGAGGCTGAGCGACGACACCATGGCCTCGCTGGCCAGACCGAGCAGCCGGTCGAGGGTTTCCGCACTGACGCGCAGCGAGCGGTCGCCGCCGGTCGTGTCGGCGTCGCCGCCGGGCGGAGGGTCGGCCTCCGGTTCGACGATCGGTGCCGGTGGCGGTTTGCCGGCCGCCGGTGGCGGCGCGGCCTGCCCGGTGGCGGTCAGGGTCGTCAGCGCCTCGAGCATGGCCGCGAGTTCCGGCGCGGCGGGGGCCTGTGGCGCCGGGTCGGCGATATGCGACAGCAGGTCGACGGCGCGCAGCAGCAGGTCGATCTGGCCGCTGTCCAGTGCCAGCTGGCCATGCTGTGCGGCGACGAAGGCATCTTCCAGTACATGGGCAATGTCCACCGCCGGTTCGAGACCGACGATGCGCGCCGCGCCCTTGATCGAGTGCGCGGCGCGCATGCACGCTTCCAGCGGTCTGGCGGCGGCGGGCTGGCGTTCCAGCTCCAGCAGGCCGTCATTGAGCACCTGGGCCTGGACTTCCAGCTCCTGGCGAAACAGGTCGATAAGCGGCAACTGGCTCAGATCGTCGGCCATCAGGCAAGGTTCCGGTTCAGGGCGGCCATCAGTCGCGCTTCATCGAGCAGACCGACACCGTGGTCGCGCCAGCGGGCGACCCGGGTGGAAAAATGATTGCCATGGCCGGCCACCGTGGCCGGTGGCGGCGTGAGGGTGGCGTCGGCGAAGCGCTCGATGCCATGCACGTCATCGACCGGGAATGCCACTGGCGCCCCCTGGCGCCCGACCACCAGCAGCCGTGGCCGGGCGCGCTGGCCGGTCACGGCTGCCGGTGTGGCCGGCAGGCCGAGCAGGCTGGCCAGGCTGACGCAGACCACCAGGCTGCCGCGGATATTGACCACGCCGAGCGTGCCGCCGGTGCGGCGGTGCGGCAGGGAGTGGATGCGGCTGCTGTCGGCAATCTCGCGCAGCAGCCGGGTCGGCAAGCCCAGCCATTCCTCGCCGAGACGGAACACCAGGGTTGAATGGCGCGGGCCGCTGTCGTCATCGGCCGGTGCCGGGGTATCCGCCGCCATGACGCTGTCGACGCTGAGCCGGTCGAGAATCTGCCGGGCTGCCAGCGCATGGGTCGGACAACGGCTGCAATGGATGTAGCGGATCAGCGACGGGCAGGAGCCATCGCCGCGAATGCCGGTCCGGTTCCAGCAGTCGTCGATCTGGTCGATGGCGGCATCAGTAAACGCTTCAGACATCGTGGGTCCCCCTTGCACGGTGCGCCCGTTCCGCCAGCCGGCGGGCGCCGGTCGCATCGCCGCGGCTGTCCAGCAGCGAGGCCAGATGCAGCAGCGCCTGTTCATGGGCGGGGTCCAGGTACAGGGTCTTGCGGTAGCAGGCGTGGGCTTCGTCCGGCCGGCCGCTGGCATCGGCAATCAGCGCGAGCAGGAACAGCAGGTCCGCGCTGGGCCCCTCGCGGTCGATCAGGCGTTCGCAGACGGCCGAGGCCTGGTCGAAGTGACCGCCATCGGCCAGCCGTCGTGCGTGGTCCAGGCTGTCGGCCACGGTCGCCGGCGGGGCGGCCGGCGGCGTCGCAAACGCGATGCGCGGTGGCGTGGCGCGCGGTGCCGGTGTTGCCGGCGGCAGGTGCAGCGACCGCAGGGGGGCGGGGCGGGGCATCCGGCGCGGGGCCGGCTCGTCCGTGGCCGGCGGGTGGAAGGCAAAGGCCAGCGGGATGCCGGCCGGGCGCAGCTGCGCACGCACCAGCAGTCCGCTTTCGGCCGGGCCGACGAACAGCAGGCCATGCGGCGCCAGCCGGGCGCACAGGGTCGAGATCGCCCGTTGCTGGGCATCGCGATCGAAATAGATCAGGACATTGCGACAGAACACCAGGTCGTACGGGGCTTCGCCGGCCAGCAGGGCCGGATCGAACAGATTGCCCTGGCGAAAGCGCACCCGGGCCCGCACCGGGTCGTTCAGCCGCTGGCCGCCGGCGACGGCGGTGAAGTGGCGGGCACGGAAATCGAGCTGCCGGCCGCGAAACGCATTGCTGCCATAGATGCCGCGCCCGGCGGCGGCGATGGCCTCGGCGCTGATGTCGATGGCGTCGATATGGAAGCTGTCCGGTGGCATGCCGGCATCGAGCAGCGCCATCGCCAGCGAGTATGGCTCCTCGCCGGTCGAGCAGGGCAGGCTCAGCAGGCGCAGCGGGGCGCCGGCAAACTGCTGCCGTGCCAGTCTGGCGGCGGTGTGGAAGGCTTCGCGGTCGCGGAAGAACCAGGTTTCGCCCACCACAACCGCCTCGATCAGCGCCTGACGCTCGCCCGCGTCGGTCTGCAGCAGCGCCTGGTAGGCGGCAGCATGCGGCGACCGGGTGGCGCGCAGGCGCTCGTCGATGGCACGCTCGACATGCATGATGCCGATCGAGTCGACATCAAGCCCGATCTCCGCATTCAGAAAGTCGATGAAATAGCGGGAGACGGTCATGCACCAGCCCTGGCGGTCGGAAACAGCAGCGCGCGCACCGGCGGTGGCAGCAGTTCGTCGATGTCGACCCGCTGGATCAGCCCGTGCCGGTCATGGCATACCGGGCCGGGGTAGCGCGTGTCGCCGGTATCCACGCCGGTGGCGACAAAGGCGGCCGGATCGCAGCGCAGGGTGTCGGTGGCCTGCTCCAGCACCAGCCCGAGCAGGCGGCTGTTGCCATTGCCGAGCGGGTAGTGGACCAGGGCGGTGCGCGTGCTCAGCCGCGCGCGCGCCGGCCGGTCGAGCACCAGCCGGCAGAAATCGATGACCGGCACCGCCTGCCCGTCATGCATGAACACGCCGCTGACCCAGGGCGGCGTGGCCGGCAACGCCCGGGTCTGCACGCGTGGCAGCACCACGGCCAGCCGGCTGGCGGGCAGCGCATAGCGCGCATCGTCGAGGTGGAACAGCAGGAACAGCATGCTGTCCGGACTCAGGCCTGGACCTTGAAGCGCGACACGCCATGACGCAGGCCGTTCGACACCAGATTCAGGTCCTCGATGGCCTGGCTGGACTGGCGCAGCGATTCCACCGTCTGCTGGGCGGCTTCGGACAGCTGGCCGAGGGCCTGATTGATCTGCTCGGCGCCGGTCATCTGCGCCTGCATGCCCTCGTTGACCTGCTGGAAGCCCGGCGCCAGCGCCTGGACCTGCTGGATGATCTGCGACAGCTGGTAGCCGATGCGCTCGATATCGGTGATGCCGCGGCGCACTTCCTCGGTGAACTTGTCCATGCCCATTACGCCGGCGGACACCGAAGACAGGATCTCGCGCACCATCAGCTCGATGTCGTAGGTGGCGACGGCGGTCTGGTCGGCCAGGCGGCGGATCTCCGATGCCACCACCGAGAAGCCCTTGCCGTATTCGCCGGCCTTTTCCGCCTCGATGGCGGCATTCAGCGACAGCAGATTGGTCTGGTCAGCGACCTTGGTAATGGTGGTCACGACCTGGTTGATATTGCCGGCCTTCTCGCTGAGGATGGACAGCTTGCCGTTGACCGATCCGGCGGCGTTCATCACCTGCTGCATGGTGGCTTCCATCCGGCTCAGCCCCTCCTGGCCGCTGCCGGCCAGCGCGGCCGCCTGCTCGGACACGGTCGAGACCTCGTTCATGGTATGCATCAGGTCGCGGGTGGTGGCGACGATCTCGCGCGAGGTGGCGCCGATCTCGGCCGTGGTCGCGGCGGTTTCGGTCGCGGTCGCCTGCTGCTGCCGGGCGGTGGCCGCAATCTCGGTCACTGACGTCGAGACCTGCAATGCGGTCGACTGCGCCTGGGCGACCAGCGCGGTCAGCTCGTCCGACATCCGGTTGAAGCCGGTTTCCAGTGTGCCGAACTCGTCGTGGCGCTCCAGCCTCAGCCGCTGGGTCAGGTCGCCGGTACGCATTTCGTCCAGCACCCCGACCACGCGGGTCATCGGCACGGTCAGCGAGCGGAACAGGTGCAGGCCACAGGCCACGGCGGCGCCCAGCGCGATCAGCAGGGTGATCAGCATGCTGATGCGCGAGGTGGTCACGGCCTCGCTGATATTGGTGGCGGAGCGGTCAAGATAGCGGCGGTTCTCGTTGACGATGTCCTGGATCAGCGCGTAATTGTGCTCGCGCTCGGCGCGGAAGGCGGCGAAGCGCTGCCCGGTGGCATGCCGGTCCTGCTGCTCCAGACCGTCGAACAGCTGGCGCTGCAGGGCATGGTAGCGCGCCCGCGACAGTTCGAATGCAGCGAACTTGCGCTGGTCGCTGTCGCGGCTGGCCGAGGCCTGGTAGCCCTTGATCAGCGTATCGAGCCGCGCGGCGTTGTCGCGCATCTTGTCCAGATCGGGACGGCGCTCGGCCGCATTGCGGTCGACCAGTGCGATCCGCTGGGTCAGCATGAAGTCCTCGGTCATGTTGCCGCGGATCATGGTGCTGTAGTACAGCCCCGGCGTGGTGTCGTGCTCGACGCTGTAGGCGGCGCGGTCGATCCTGGCCAGCTGGTAGTAGGCAATGCCGGCCATCAGGGTCATCAGGGCCAGAATGATGGCAAAACTGCCGAGGATCCGGTGGCGGATGCTCAGGTTCTTCATAGGTGGGTATCCCCGCTGGAGGCGGTCCCCACCGAGGGACGCGCCTCTCGAATTGTTCGGATCCGGGCGTCAAGGATGACGGTGACCCTGGCAATTATTTCATGGTTGAACTCTCTGGGTAGAAGATTAACCATTAGTGATTGCGGTGGCGGCAGAGGTTGCCGGAAAAGCGGGGGGATACGGGAGCGCCTAGATCGCTCGCTGCCAGTGGGAACCGGCCAGATGGATCACCGGAATATCCGGCTGCTCCAGCAGCAAGGAGACGAACGGCATCGCTTCTGTCCGGGGGCCCCTGAAGATCGTCAGGCGGTCGTCGGGAGTATGCCGGCGGATTTCAATCCGGTCGCTGCCTTCTGCTGTCAGCACATGGACGGCGTCCGGTGTATGGGGAAGGGCGGTGTAGGCCTGGATCTCGATGTCGCCGCCGTACATGCCCGGGGTCTTGATCATTGCCTGCAGCGTGTCGGACGACACCTGGTGGCGGCCTTCCATCAGGGCGAGGGCCGTGAGATCGTTGCCGGGCAGCGACTGCATCAGCGTCATGGCGATTTCGTCACCGGAGACCCGCCCGCCAGGGAGCAGGGTGGCGGCGGATTGTGCGATCTGGTCCCGCAGCTCGATGCGTTCCTCGAACCCGAGGTTCCGCCCCTCCAGTGCATGCAGCAGACAGTCGCCACCTCCGCTGTTGGTGATCAGTTGCAGACCGTATTTTTCCTCCATCTTCGGGACGAAATGTTCGAAGTTGACGTGCTTGCTGGCATAGCTGGCCAGCGCCTGTTGCTGTACGTCCGCTGCTGCCGGCGGAGCCGCCCCTTCCTGTTGCAGCAGATTCAGAAACCGGTGGAAGCGATTGCCTGCCACTGCTGCATTGCTGCCGGGACCGGGGCCGGCCACGCTCTCCCTTCTGTCCCGGAACGCCAGCGAAGTGGTGTTGACGGTATGGCCCGGAACCGGCACTGCCGGGAGCGCGCCCTTTTTGATCCTGTCCAGCACCTTGCCGAATACCAGACCATTCACGTCACGGTTGACGACCGGATTGTTTCCCACCATGCAGTACAGGTTCAGTCCGTTCACCGTGCCGGCCGGATCCGGATTCAGCCAGCGGCCCAGCCACGGGGCGTAGTAGCGGAAACCGTAGTCGTACAGGCCGCTGGCATCGCGTTCCTGTCCCGAGTAGCGAAGGTATTTGTAATCGGCCTCGACGGTGCTGCGGACCGACCAGACTGCCGTACCGCCATAGGGATAGTATTCCTCGCGGGTGACGATGTCGGCCTGCCGGTCCAGCTCGATCATGGAGGAACCGGTCTGGTTGTCGAGGCTGTAGCGCCACTGGTCGTTGGCGAGACCGGCAGGGCATCCCGTATCCCAGTGCAGCAGGCGCACCGACTGGCGACCGGTATTGCCCAGCTGCACCAGCTGCAGGCTTTCGACCAGGGTGTCGACACCGTCCACGGTTTGCCGCGTCTGGCGGAGCTGGAGCCCGGGCAGATAGAGAACCCGGCTGCGGCGGATCGTCCCGCCGGTCAGGGTGACGGTCTGCTTTGCCGCCCGCCGTCCCTGGCTGTCGTACCGGTAGTCTTCGTAATTGTCGCTGGCGCCGTCACGGGACACCTGCGTGCAGCGCTGCAACTGGTTGCGGGTATTCCAGGCCAGCGGCTGGCCCGGCTGCAGCTGCAGCAGGTTTCCACACGCATCGAAAAGGCCGTCGATGTCTGCGGGCGTCAGGTCGCCGGTCTGGCGGACGGCGCGGTTCGAGGTTTGCGCCACGATCATTGCCAGCGTATAGGCGCTGGCGCCGTTATGGTGGATCGCGGTCAGGTTGCCGCCGCGATCATAGTCATGGGTCCGGGTGTAGCCACTGAGCAGACTGTCGTCGGTGCACAGCGGGACGATCGGGGATGTCAATGCCGAAGTCTGCTGGCTGGCCGTGGCATTTTCCCGGCCGACAGCCTGATGAAGCTGGTACAGGGCGTCGTATTCATACTGGCTGTCGGGGCTGATGCGACGGTTGGCGGAGAACCGGGTGGGCTGGCTGGCATCCGAGAGCGAGAGCAGATTGCCAACCGGGTCGTAGCCGTACGTCAGTGCCTGCAGTGTGGCGCGGCGCCCCGACCGTGCCGGCCGGTGGCAGACCAGCGCCGCAAGCCGCCGGGTCTGCGGCTCGTAGCTGTACTCGGTGACGACGCCGTTGCCGGCCGTCTCGGAACGGACCTGGCCGGCAGCGGTATAGTCGATGGCGGACAAAACGGCTTGCGCGGTGCTTGCACCGGGGAGCCGCAATGCACTGGCGGCCGGTCGGCCCGAGATGTCATAGTCCTGCTGCAACCGGTTGCCCGCCGCATCGATGCTCTGCCTCTGCTGGGACAGCGGATTCCAGCTCCAGCGCGTCGTGTAGATCTCTTCCGCCAGCGCGGATCCCAGGGTTGCCGGATCGCTGCCGGACCAGTCGCTGTCCACTACCGCGTCGAGCAGGAACTGCTGCCGGCTGAGCAGCGGCTGGCCGGTCAGACCGTAGGCTGGCATCTGTATCATGCCGGCCGGCGTGTACTGCTGCCAGACCCGGCCATGCAAATTGCTGCCGGCCGGGGCATCGCGGTCGGCGTAGCGCAGGCGCTCGCTGATCCGGTCGATACCATCAGTGCTTTCACGAATCGTGACCCGTCGGTGCAGAAGGTCGAACGCCTGCTCGAGTCGTCGGCTGCCATGCTGGTGCAGCCGGACGCCGCCCTCGATGTCGTACAGCGCGTGCAGGTCGCCGGCATCCTGGCTGCAGACCTGCAGCACGCGGCCGGACAGTGAGCACGCATAGCGGAAATTGGGCGGCGTTGCCGGATCAGCCTGCCAGGCGTCGCCCAGCCTGGCGTCGAGACGGGTTGCCTGCCAGCCCGGCGGCGTGAAGGTTTGCCGGGTGATGCACTCATCCGGCAGGTCGGTATCCAGCGTGCGGTTGTAGCGGATCGTGCGCACCGGCAGCCCGCGTGCATCGACAACGGTGACCGTGGGGGTGCCCTGGCAGCGCCGGGCAGTGGCGGGGTCGGCTTGGGTTGGCATGGCATCAGGTAATCAGGGGGAGCGGGAAGTGCATCCTGTGATTGTCACTCTAGACCACGTACCTGCCTGCACCGGTGCCGATCGTCGCCTGACGGCACGCGCTGCCGTCAGGCGGCCGGGGCCGTGAGAAAAAACAAGCTTTACTAAATTCATTTTAAATCTATTGTCATAAAACGCATTGCGGAATAACCCGCTCTCATCGAATCCTCCTTCGGAGAATGACAATGGAAATCCCTGTCCTCGGCAACAGCATCACCCTGGTCGACGATCGCAGCCTGGACTGTCTGGCCAGCGACACGTCCGCCGTGCGCGCCATCGTGCAGGCAGCGGTCAGTGTCGAGCTGTTCACCATCCCGCTGTACATGACCACGCTGTACTCGATCCAGGGCACGCACCAGATCAACAGCAAGCAGCTGGACTACTACCAGGGCAGGCAATGGCCGGGGGCGTCAGCCAGCGCCAGGCCGGCCACCGACAACCAGCGCGCGTTCAACCTGATCTTCAGCGTGTTCATCCAGGAGATGCTGCACCTGCAGATGGCCGCCAACCTGGCCAACGCCATCGGTGAGCAGCCGGACTTCACTCCGGCGGCGCTGGTTGACAAGACCGGCCTCGGCTGGCGCTGCTACGGACCGCAGCACTCGGTGCTGCCGCACATCATCGACCTGAAAGACACCGACACCTACCGCCATGTCCGCGTGAACCTGGAAGCGCTGAACGACAACCAGATCGCACTGTTCCGCGCCATCGAACAGCCGGAGGCCGATGCCCGCGCCGAACTGGCCAGACAGCCGCCGTCGGTACAGGAAAAATACTTCCCGACCGTGCCGTTCAGTGGCTGGACAGCGGACAAGGGCGTCAATGACCTGCCGATGTTCGGCACCATCGGCTGGATGTACGAATGCCTGGCCCAGTACATCAGCATCGAATACCAGGACGGCGAAACCTTGTGGCAGAAACTGTTCCGGGCCGATTCGGTGCAGCAGGACATGTTCAACAGCCACGCCCAGGGCTCCGGCCATCCGATGATGGAGTTCCCGCATTTCGACACCCGATTCACCGCCGAAGACGGGCTGGGCGTCGATACCTCGTTCAACAAGGCCATCGACATGATGAGCGCCATCACCGACCAGGGTGAAGGCAGCGATATCGGCATTGCCCGCTATCGTCGCGGCTTGCAGTTGCAGGTGGTGCAGGGCAAGTATCGCGAGGACTTCGCCGCGCTGAAAGTCGACTACCCGTCCTATACCGGCAGCGGCGACCCTGCACCGTCCGCCGACGCCCATGCGCGGCACGACAGCTCGGCGCTGACCCACTTCGAACGCTTTACCGCACTGGCGCTGCTGCTGCCCGGCGTCGAAACCTGGGAACAGTGGCACCAGCGCGGCAACAGCTGGAGTGCCAGCCTG
This sequence comes from Microvirgula curvata, assembly GCF_054781615.1. NCBI lineage: Bacteria > Pseudomonadati > Pseudomonadota > Betaproteobacteria > Neisseriales > Aquaspirillaceae > Microvirgula > Microvirgula curvata. The sequence goes on from NZ_BAAGUB010000041.1 coordinate 33,273, forward strand.
CTGACCAACGCCGACTACAACCCGGCCACCGCGCCGGCCAATATCCCGGCGCCGGATGCGGTGGCCGGTGCACTGAACCGGCTGAAGCAGGACCAGACCACGATGTGGCCGGTGCTGAGCAAGGTTTCGGTCGGCGCCATCGCCGGCATCACCACGGTGCTGAACGACTACTGGCAACATCCGGGCATGGATTTCCCGTATCCGTCCATGGTCGGCTCCGGCGATCGCATCTCGCTGTGCTGGGCCGTGTTCGGCATGGCGCCGGACCTGTCGCTGGATATCGGCCAGCGCGATCCGGGCACGCTGTATCACGCCTGTCAGGGCATGAGCCTGGACGGCAGCAGCGGCGACAGCTGTGCCGCCATCGAGATCTACCATACCTGTCGCGGTTCCAACAGCTGCCGGGCGGAAGGCGGCTGTGGCTTCGTGCAGTGCGACAGTGACAGCGGGGGTGGCCATTCCTGTTCGGCGCTGGCACACCGTGCGCCGGCCACCGGGCAGGCGGCGCAGGCAATGTGCGGGCGCTCACCGACCGTGGACAAGGGCGGCCAGGTGCTGTGTGGCGGCCCGTCGCCGGATGCCGATCTGTACAGCGCGCCCGGCGACAACAAGTGCAAGAGCTTCGGTGGCTGTGCGGTGCCGATCTCGGCCTCGCAGATGTTCCCCAGGGACGGCCAGATGCAGTTGTACGACTTCGCCGGCCCGCCGTACCAGAGCGAACCGTTTGGCGAACCGCTCGATTTCGCCGTTGGCGAATCGGTGTACGACAAGGCCTGGCAGGCCTATGGCGAAGTCATGGCGCAGCGCGGGAAGACCGCCGGCGAGCCGCCGGCACCGACCGACCTGCGTCTGGCCCTGCCGCCGTCGACCTGACCGGGAGCCCCGCATGACCCAGCCCCGGCTCGGCCTGCCCCATCTCGGCTTCGGCGTCGGTCTGCGCAATGTGCATCTGTCGCACATCATGCAGCACGGCGCCGGTGCGGACTGGTTCGAGGTCATCAGCGAGAACTTCATCAACCACCACGGCTATGCCCGTCATGTGCTGGACCGGCTGCGGGAGACGCGACCGGTGGTGATGCATGGCGTCTCGCTGTCGATCGGCAGCAGCGACCCGCTGAACCGGGGCTACCTGGCGCAGCTGCGCCAGCTGGCCGACGACATCCGCCCGGCATGGATTTCCGATCATCTGTGCTGGACCGGCGTGGCGTCGGTCAACTCGCACGACCTGCTGCCGCTGCCGCTGACCGAGGAAAGCTACCGCCATGTCCGGCAGCGGGTGGCGGCGGTGCAGGATTTCCTTGGCCGGCCGCTGGTACTGGAGAACCCGAGCAGCTATCTGCAGTTTCGCGAATCCACCGTGCCGGAATGGGCATTCCTGGCCCGGCTGGCGCAGGACACCGGCTGCGGCCTGCTGCTGGACGTGAACAATGTGTACGTCTCGGCCTACAACCACGGTTTCGACCCGGAACACTATATCCGCCAGTTGCCGGCCGACCATATCGTGCAGATGCATCTGGCCGGCCCCAGCGATTGCGGCGATATCCTGATCGACACCCATGACCACCCGGTGCCGTCGCGGGTGTGGGAGCTGTATCTGCTGGCGCAGCAGCTGTGCGGTGGCGCCAGCACGCTGCTGGAATGGGATGCCGACATTCCGCCGTATCCGGCCCTGCTGGCCGAACTGGATCTGGCACGGCAGCTGTTGCAACGCGAAGCGCCCCACACCCTGCCCGGCGCCGGAGTGCCCATGACATGAGCCGAAGCGCATTGATGGACAGCCAATACTGGCTGCTGACGGTCATGACCGCCAGTGGCGGGCTGGAACATGGCCTGACCCTGGCCGCCGCCCGCGGCGCGGCAACCGGCAAGGACATGATCGCCGCCCCGCCGCGCGGCGCCATCCGCGACCGGCTTGGCGTGTATCACCATGGTTACTGGCAGCGGCTGCTGGAGTGCCTGCAGGCCGACTATCCGCTGTTGCTGCGGGTGCTGGAGGCGCCGCTGTTCGGGTTCTTTGCCCGTGCCTACCTGGCGCGCCAGCCGTCACGTTCGCCCTCGATGTACGACCTTGGTGCCGGCTTTGCCGACTTCCTCGCCGCCAGCCTGCCGCCGCAGGCGCCCGCTGCCGCGCACTTGCCGGTGGAACTGGCCCGGCTGGAACGGGCCTATACCGAGGCGCTGCGCGCGCCCGGTCCCGAGAACGATCACGCGCCGCTGGCGGACGGGCTGATGCTGGCGCTGGCTGCCGGCAGCGAACTGCCGCTGCTGGCGGTGCCAGCCTGCGTGCGGCCGCTGGCACTGTCGTTGCCGCTGCTGCCGTACTGGCGGCAACTGCAGCTGGACGGCCCGGTCCCGCCGGCCCCCGAGCCGGCCGCCAGCTATCTGGCGGTGGCCCGTCAGCACTGGCGGGTGGCACTGCACCCGCTCGACCCGTGGCAATACCATCTGCTGCAGGCACTGAATGACGGCCTGGACGGCCCTGCCGCCCTGCAGCGTTCGGCCACGCTCAGCGGGCAGCCGCTGGCGACGCTGACCGTCGAACTGCTGCTGTGGCTGCCGCTGGCGCAGCAACTGGGGCTGCTGCGGCTGGCGGGGTGACAGGCTTACCGCATTTTCGACGGCAACTGGATCGTTTCCCCGGCCTGCATGAACGCCCCGTAGCCGCGATGGTGCAGCGTGCGCGGGTCCTTGCGGTCGGCATCCAGCCAGGCCTGCACGACCTCGAGCACGAAGAAGCCGTAGCGGTTCACCAGCCGGGTATCGACCACCCGGCATTCCAGGCTGGCGTAGCACTCGGCGACCAGCGGTGCGGCGACCTGCTCCGCCGGCAGCGGCGTCAGGCCGAGGGTGGCGAACTTGTCGGTATCGCGGCCCGAGCAGTTGCCGCAGTCCACGACCTTCTGTGCCAGCTCCACCGTCGGGATATTCAGCACGCACTGCCGCGTGGCTTTCAGCGCGGCAAAGCTGAAGTCGCGGTCGCTGACGACGCAGCCCACCAGCGGCGGCTCGAACTCCATCATGGTATGCCACGACAGGGTCATGACATTGGCCCGGCCCTGGTGCGCGGTACTGAGCAGCAGCACCGGACCGGGTTCGAGCAGGCCATAGACGCGGGACAGCGGGAAGGGGGATCTGGACATGCGGGACTCCTGGGCAGTGGGCCGCGTGGCAGGGGCGTCGGTTCAGGATGAGAGGGGAACAAAGCCTTCTCCCCTGAACACCCGCCGCGGATTGCCGCGCTCGACCTGCCGATGCAGTTGCCGGCGCAGGCCGCGCTGCGCGGCATTCATTTCCTCATCGCGGCAGGCGAGCTTGTGCGCCAATAGCAGCATAGCCAGTCGCTTGTTTGCATGCTGGCTGCGTTCGGTCTGGACCTTGACGCTGATGCCGGTCGCGACGTGGGTGGCGCGGATGGCGGATTCGGTCTTGTTGACATGCTGGCCGCCGGGACCGGACGAACGCGTGGCCTCGAAACGAATCTCGTCGGCCAGCGTCGTCGACGGCGCTTCGCAGCGTGCGACACCGATAAACCAGTTCTTGCGCGGATGACGGGGACGCCACGGGCTGGCGCAGATCCACTGGATCGTGCCTTCCCAGCGGCTGGCCAGCGAGTCTTCCCCGTCACCATCCAGACTCAGCAAGACCGAGCGCAGCGTGCCCGGCTGTTCGCCGTCCTCGCGTTCGAGCTGTTCGGTGCGGATACCGGCTTGCGCCGCTTCGTGTTGCAGGCAGGCCAGTGCCCTGGCCACGGCCAGGCAGCATTCGGCCGGCCCCTGCGCGGCAGAGAGTTGCAGCAGGATCATCAGCAGCACTCCCCGTGAGTCTTGTAGGTCAGTACCGGGCGCAGGCGCGCCAGCACCGTGACCAGTCCGGCCTGAACCAGCGCGTCGATGATGCTGTCGATCGGCTTGTACGCCTCGGGCGCTTCCTCGTACATCAACTGCTTGTCGCGGCAGATGACGTGGCTGCCCAGTCTGGTGCGGCTGAGCTGGGCAGGCGTGAAGCGCCGGGCCAGCCGGTCCTTGCACTCGCTGCGCATCCACTTGCGCCCGGCGCCATGTGCCAGCGAGAACAGACTGTCCTCGCTGGGCCGGGGGGCGACCAGATAGCTGAAATCCCCGCGCGAACCCGGGATCACCACCGGTCCGGCGCTGGACGGGGTGGCGCCCTTGCGGTGCAGCCAGCCGGCTTCGCCGCCAAGGGTCGCCGGCACCACCAGATTGTGGTGGATGTCCAGCACCGGTTCGCCGTCTGCATGCAGGCGTGCCAGCATGCGCCGCGCAATCAGTTCGCGGTTTGCTTCGGCAAAGTGCAGGGCGGTGGCGTGCCGGGCCAGATAGTCCGCGCATGCCGGGCTGCCCTGCTCCAGACCGCGATGGCCGAACTGGCTGACCTGTTGCTGCAGAATGCACTGGCCAAGCCCGCGCGAGCCGCTGTGCACCAGCAGGAGCAGTTGCCGCGCATCGAGCTGCAGTGCCTCCAGCGCGGCCGGCTGGTAGATGTGGTCCAGCCGTTGCAGCTCGGCGAAATGGTTGCCGCCGCCGATCGTGCCCAGTGCCGGGTCGAACCCGGTGTCCGGCGGCGCGAGGGTGGACACCAGTGCTTGCCAGTCGTCGTCGAGCGGGGTGTCGATATTGCCGAGCCGTTTTTCCAGCTTGTCGAGGCTGACTTTCCTCGCATCGAGGTCGGTGGTCCACAGCGCCATGCCGCAGCCGATATCACCGCCGATCAGGGCCGGGTACAAACGGCCGAGCGAGAAAAAGGCGGCGCCGACCGGATAGCCCCGGCCAGGGTGGAGGTCTGGCATCCCGGCAACGTGGCGCATGCCGGGCAGAGTGAGGGTGGTATGAAGTTGCTGGATCGCGTCGCCGTCGATCCAGGTGTTGTCCGCGGCGATCAGGGTGACGCCGGCGGCCAGGTGCTGAATGCAATTGCCCATGAAAATTCCAGATCAGAAAGAAAAAAGACTGATATGGCAGGCCGGGGCCCGGGCAATGCGAAGACGCTGAATGGCAGCGGAGGTGTTTCGATCAACCCAGGCGGGGTCTGCGGAGAGGTAAAGGTTGGCGCATGATTTTTCCTCCTTTGCAGTGCGGGTTGAGTGGGACAGAGCGGCGCATGGTAACGCCAGTGTATTGGCATGGCAACAGGGGGCGTTGCCATGCCAACGCGCGGGTGGCAGCGTTGCAGGCGCAAACACCTCGCGGCATGGCTGGCGCGACAGCCCGCAGGCGATCAGGCCTGGTTGCCCGGTTTCTACTTGAATATCGTGGGAAACGAGAGGGATTATCGGGGCAAGTCATCCTCTCGTAACCCAATCAATCAGCTCTTCTATTTCCTCAGTGTTTTCATGCAAGTAATTAGCCAAGACATGAGTTGCAATATTTTCTCCGTCGATCTTGGTCAATTTGTCTTGCTCTACGTGCAGGATCAATAATTCAAGGTCTTGCTGGATTAAAAAACCGGGCCCAAGGCTTATTTCCTTGGTAAGGATGCTGATTAACTTGCTTTTTATTTCTGATAATCTCATGGTTGATTCCCGTCTGAGCTTGCCTTCGCCGCTGAATGAGTGTTTTTGCGAGATGAGGAAAATCAGTCAGTACCTGAGGAGTGAAGGTGGGTAGCGTCGGGCAGCAGGATTGCGGTCAAACCGTTTTACGCAGAAGGTATGGTCGCCCTTCCCGAACGACAGCAATTCCGACTCCGGGACGTCAATGCCGGCTTTGCGTGCAAGCTGGTGGGTAAGATATTCCCAGAGGCCCCAGTCATGAGTGTCATTTCTTCCCGGGAACTTGGCCAGCCATAGTGAGTGGTCCCTCTCCGCGAAGACGGCCTTGGGCCGTGTGCCGCCCAGGGATGAACCTGGCGCAACCAGTATGCTCAGCCAGTGTTCATACTCCGGTTTGTCTTCCGCGTTATCGTCGTCCAGCTCCAGGGCAATGGCAGAGAGTGTTTTCAGGCTGGTGACAGGGGGCACTGCATAGGTGGTGTCATCATCCAGAAAGTTTCCCCCCGGGTAGCAGAACCGGAGTGCACCGCTACGCGTGAAGTCGTGAACCCCGAGCATCAGTTCCAGACCCGATAGCAGCTTTGGGCTGCGCTGTACTGCTTTTGCCTTCAGTACTTCCTGGCGCTGAATCAGTTTGCTGCCCCAGCGGTCAGGCGCCGAGTCCAGGAATACGCCGAAGCCTCGTTCTGAAGCCGGATGTTGGTCACCGACGCACAGGTCAAGGCGAGGGTCCAGCATGAAGCAGTTTTTGTTTCCCAGCCAATCTTCGGTATATGCAAACGGTGGAGCAAGGCCTGTCTGCTGCATGTTTGGATACAGCGTGCCGATCTGAATGCGCTCGCAGATTTCCGGCGCATCGAGCCAGACCTGCAGGCCAACCCTTGCTGTCCTTTGTGTCGGCATCGGTGTTCAATCCTTTTTCCTGTCGCGGATTCGTGGCGGCGGGGGGATCGCCGGACAGGAGGGGTGTGGTTCAGCCGGGGCTTGCCCGCGTAGCCCGCCCATCGACGCCATGTCCTGCAGCTTGCGGCCCAGTTCATCATCCCTGGCCAGCGCATCGAGATTGTCCTCCAGACCCAGCACGCGCAGGGCGCGCAGGTAGGTACCCAGCGACACGCCGGGGTCGCCGTCTTCCACCCTTTGCAGGGTATTCCTGGAAACGCCGATGCGTTCGGCAAACAGCGTTGCCGACAGCTTGCGGCGGTTACGTGCCAGCTGCAGTCGCTCGCCGAATGATCTGGCGATTCTCTGCAGCGCCGGAGACAGGGGGGGATGTGTGCGGGCCATGGTGTCACCTCACGGCAGAGGATGAAGACGCTTTCATCATACGGGGCAGCAAGAGTATTTGCTAAATACATTGAGCAAAAACATGATTTTTGCTCAATGTATTTAGCAAATCAGTGTCAAAAACCAGATCGCCACCAGCTCGAATTTGACGATTGAAGCGAACGCTTCGGTCAGGGGGTGACTCCTGATCCGGGCATGGAACGGGCGCCGTCAGCCTTGCGCCTGCCAAATCGGCCCCCCGTTCATAACCCCTCAGTCTGGCCAGACGGGCTTGTCCGCACACATCACGCCGTCTTCGATGGTGCGGGTCGACATGCTGCCGGCCATTGCCTGAATCACGATGTAATGGAGATCTTCCCGCGACTGGTTGCGCCAGGAGCGAACCCCTTCCGGTGCGACGCGAATTACGCTGCCTTCCTGTACGTCGATGACCGTGCCGTCAACCAGGAACTGGCCATGCCCCTTGAGGAAGATATACAGCTCCTCATGCGCAGTATGCGTGTGGCTGAACGGCATGCTTTGCCCAGGCCCCAGCTTGTTGATCGAGACTTCCATACTGCCCAGGGCGAGCGCTTCTTTCAGGAACAGCTTGCCCGGATAACCACGCCCCTTGCCCCGCGGGTGAAAGAACTGGTAGTGATCGAGGTCGCTGAATGCGCCGATATGCGAGCCGGAGAAGTGCTGGCCATGGGTGACGTCGAGTTGGGTAGCGCTCATGGTTTTCCTTGCATGAAAAAGTATGCATATACACATATCTGGAGAAAAAATTACTCTCCCACTTTTTGCACCAGCTGAAACACGGTACGGGTCAAGCTGTCCAGATCCACGTCATGCGCGAGCCTGGCGAACTCCTGTTGCGCGCTTTTCCACAGCGGTTCGGCCTGTTCCAGATGTTGCCGGCCGGTGGGGGTGATGCTCCAGCAGCGCTTGCGGCGGTCGTCTCCCGTCGTGACGGCGATCCAGCCATTTTCCTGGATGATCTTCAGGGTCCGGGTGAGGGTGGTGCTGTCCATCGCCAGGGCCTCGGCGAGGCTGCCTGTGCTCAGGCCGGGGCATGCCGCCAGCAGCTTCAGGATGCCGAATTGCGTGATGGTGATGCCTGAAGGCTTGAGCTTCTGGTCGTACAGCTGGGTGACGACTCGCGATGCTTGCCGGAGGGAGCCGCAGTAGCAGGGCAGGCGGATGGCTTTCATGTCGCACTTCTTGTCGATGTTGCCATGGATTGTATGTGCATATACATATATTTCACAACAACAGGCGGAAGCCTGCATTTCGCTGCGCCGGTCAGGCCATCGAAGCCCGGTGTGGTGGCCGGGAAGGCCGGGTTCAGGAAGTTGACGACGCTTTGACCTGCAGGGAGACAATCAGGGGGGTATGTCAAAGATCCCCCGCCTTGGCTGTTACATAAGCCTGATGCGGGTGTTTGGCGCTTTCCGGGTAACGGAAGCGCAGTTCGCCATCGCGCACCATGGGAATCAGATGCTTGTTGCGCAGATAATGCCGATCCTGGCCAGGCAGGGTTGCAAGCTGGTCCCCCGTCATCGGAGCCCAGGCGCAGAGGCTGCGGATAGCTTCTCGCAGGGCTGTCCCCGTGGTGCGGCCTTTCAGGGTTGCAAGAAAGGTTGCAAGCTCAAGGTTGCAACCCTCACCTTCCCGTTGCAGAAGGTGACCTCGGAGATGCCCACCTTGCGGCAGACCTCCGCGACCGTGGCGCCCGACTCCGCCTGACGCAGCGTGAAGGCAATCTGCTCTTCCGTGAACTTCGATTTTTTCATGACAAATCTCCTGCCCGGATGGGCTCAAATTTGCCAGAAATCCCTACTTCTCACCGCTACGGTTTTTCGGGAGGAGGTCACATGATGGGCCAAAGAAAGTGAAGAAAGCCACCTTTGTAGGTGGCTTTCTTCATGAGCAAATCCCGCGAAATTTAGGTTTTTGGGAAAAACCTGGAAGATCGCGGGATGATCCTTCACCCTCAAATATCAATATTCCGCGCAATCAGCGCATTGCTCTCGATAAAGGCCCGGCGTGGTTCGACCTGGTCGCCCATCAGCGTGGTGAACACGTCGTCGGCCGCCATGGCGTCCTCAATGCGCACCTTCAGCAGGCGGCGCACGGTCGGGTCCATGGTCGTATCCCACAGCTGGGCCGGGTTCATCTCGCCCAGGCCTTTGTAGCGCTGGATATTGATGCCGCGACGGACTTCGTTCATCAGCCAGTTCAGTGCCTCGTCGAAGCTGGCGACCAGGCGGCCGGCGGTTTCGCCGCGCTTGATGGCGGCGCCGGGGCCGATCAGGCCGGCCAGCATGTCGCTGGTCTTTCTGACCTGCGCGTAGTCGGCGCTGTCGATAAAGCTCTGGTCGAGGTAGGTCGTGATCGCGTTGCCGTGCAGGTGGCGGATGATGCGCACCAGCCAGCCGTCGTTCTTCTCGTCATGGACGGCTTCGAGCGAGATCGGAGACTCGGCCAGCACCGGCGTCAGCGCGGCGATGGCCGCGCGGGTGTCGGCCTCGGTTTCCAGGCTGATGCTCGGCACGTGCAGCAGGGCATTCAGCACCAGCGTGTCGATGACGCGGCTTTCGCGTTCGATGACTGCCTGTGCGACCAGGAACTGGCGTGCCAGCGCACCGAGTGCGTCACCGCTGATCGGGTCGGCGCCTTCGCGCGGGATCAGGCGGGCGTTGTCGAGCGCCAGTTCGAGCAGGAACTGGTTCAGTTCGCTGTCGTCCTTCAGGTAGCGCTCCTGCTTGCCGTGCTTGAGTTTGTACAGCGGCGGCTGGGCGATGTAGATGTGGCCGCGTTCGACCAGCTCCGGCATCTGCCGGTAGAAGAAGGTCAGCAGCAGCGTGCGGATGTGGGCACCGTCGACGTCGGCGTCGGTCATGATGATGATGCGGTGGTAGCGCAGCTTGTCCGGGTTGTAGTCGTCCTTGCCGATCGAGGTGCCCATGGCGGTGATCAGCGTGGCGACTTCCTGGCTGGCGATCATCTTGTCGAAGCGCGCGCGCTCGACGTTGAGGATCTTGCCCTTCAGCGGCAGGATGGCCTGGAACTTGCGGTCGCGGCCCTGTTTGGCCGAGCCGCCGGCGGAGTCGCCCTCCACCAGGTACAGTTCGGACAGCGCCGGGTCCTTCTCCTGGCAGTCGGCCAGTTTGCCCGGCAGGCCGAGTCCGTCCATCACCCCCTTGCGGCGGGTGATTTCACGCGCCTTGCGCGCCGCTTCGCGGGCACGGGCGGCCTCGACGATCTTGCCGGTGACGATTTTGGCGTCGACCGGGTTTTCGAGCAGGAACTCGGACAGCGTCTGACCGATGATTTCGTTGATCACCGGACTGATTTCGCTGGAGACAAGCTTGTCCTTGGTTTGGGAGCTGAACTTCGGATCAGGCAACTTGACCGACAGGACGCAGGTCAGGCCTTCGCGCATATCGTCACCACTGGTCTCGACCTTGGCCTTCTTGGCGATCTCGTTGTGCTCGATATACTGGTTGAGGGTTCGCGTCATCACCTGGCGCAGTGCGGTCAGGTGCGAGCCGCCGTCGCGTTGCGGGATGTTGTTGGTGAAGCACTGGACGTTCTCCTGATAGGAGTCGTTCCACTGCATTGCCACCTCGACCGTCATGCCTTCCTTCTCGCCGATGGCGTGGAACACCTTCGGGTGCAGCGCGGTCTTGTTGCGGTTCATGTACTCGACAAAGCCGGCCACGCCGCCGCAGAAGGCGAAGTTCTCTTCCTTGCCGTTGCGACGGTCCGCCAGCGTGATGCCGACGCCGTTGTTCAGGAAGCTCAGTTCGCGGATGCGCTTGGCGAGGATGTCGTAATGGAACTCGACCGTGCCGAAGATTTCCTGGCTGGCGTAGAAGGTGACTTCGGTGCCGCGATGGGTGGTCTGGCCGGTGACCTTCAGCGGTGCGACCGGTTCGCCATGGCGGAACTCCATTTCATGGACCTTGCCGTCACGCCAGATCTTCAGTCGCAGCCAGTCGGACAGTGCGTTGACCACCGACACGCCGACGCCGTGCAGACCGCCGGAGATCTTGTAGCTGTTGTTGTCGAATTTGCCGCCGGCATGCAGCACGGTCATGATGACTTCGGCTGCCGAGCGGTTTTCTTCGGTGTGGATGTCGGTCGGGATGCCGCGGCCGTTGTCCTCGACCGAGATCGAGTTGTCCGGGTTGATGGTGACGCGCACCGTGTCGGCGTGGCCGGCCAGCGCCTCGTCGATGGAGTTGTCCAGCACCTCGAACACCATGTGGTGCAGGCCGGTGCCATCCGAGGTATCGCCGATGTACATGCCAGGACGCTTGCGTACCGCGTCCAGCCCCTTCAACACCTTGATACTGTCTGCACCGTATTCCTGTTCACTCATCACTCTACTCGATTCGGTCGGTTGTTCATGGACAGCGCGCGGGCGTCCGTGGCTTGGCGGGGCAGGCCCCGCCGGGATTCCGCAATGGTCGTTGCGACGGCCGGGCACTGCGCCCCGCCTGCGTTCACCGCGGTCTGTCCGTTGCTGTCCTTGTGCCTGGCGGCTGCCCGCTCAGGCGATACATCGCCCGGGTCGTTGACCAGAGCCCGGGCGGTTGGGGCAGGGCGGGGCGGAAAATCCGCCGCCGCACCTGCTCGATGCTGTCGATGGTCTGACGGCGGGCTAGATGCGCATCGGCATCACGATGTACTTGAAGTTCGGGTTTTCCGGGATGGTCACCAGCGTGCTGCGGTTCGCATCGCCAAAGGCCAGCTGCAGCGTGTCGACGTGCAGCGCGGCCAGCGCATCCTGCAGATAGGCGATGTTGAAGCCGATCTCCAGGCTGTCGCCGACGTAGCCGATTTCCAGTTCTTCCTCGGCTTCTTCCTGCTCGCTGTTGTTGCACTGGATCGACATCTTGCCGGTCTGCAGGGCGATGCGGACGCCACGGAACTTCTCGTTGGCCAGAATCGCCGCCCGGCCCAGCGCCTGCTGGAATGCCTGACGTTCGATCAGGAAAATCTTGTCGTTGTCGAGCGGGATCACCCGGTTGTAGTCCGGGAACTTGCCGTCGACGACCTTGCTGATGATTACCGTGCCGCCAAAGGCGAAGCGCACCTGGTTGGCCAGCAGCTCGATCTGGATTTCCTCGTCGTTGTCGGCCAGCAGCTTGGCCAGTTCGAGGATGGTCTTGCGCGGCAGGATCACTTCGGCCTTCGGCAGGTTTGCCTCGACCGTGGTCTGCGCGAACGCCAGACGGTGGCCGTCGGTGGCCACCAGCTTGACCAGATTGCCGTCGGTCACGAACAGCAGTCCGTTCAGGTAATAACGGATGTCCTGCACCGCCATCGCGTACTGGACCTGCGACAGCAGCGCCTTGAATTCCTTCTGCGCCAGCGTCAGGCTGGCCTGGGCGTCGTGCGACACCGACAGCAGCGGAAAGTCGTCGGCCGGCAGCGTCTGCAGGTTGAAGCGGCTCTTGCCGGCCTTGACCGTCAGGCGGCCGTCGTCATGATCGAGCGATACGGTCTGGTGATCCGGGATGGCGCGCAGGATGTCCGAGAATTTCTTCGCCGAGGTGGTCAGGCGGAAGTCACCACCGGCCAGTGAGTCCGGGCTGGCGTGGGTGATCTGGATTTCCAGGTCGGTCGCGAGAAAGGTCAGCGTGTCGCCTTTCTTTTCGATCAGCACGTTGGCCAGAATCGGCAAGGTATGGCGCCGCTCGACGATGCCGGTGACGGCCTGGAGCGGTTTTAGCAGGGCGTCGCGATCGGCTTGCAAAATCTGCATGTCAGTTGACTCCTCGTCTGGAGATGGAATTCAGGGGGCTCAGTTGCGCAACATCTGGAGCAGAACATTGTAATCGCGGGAGATGTCACTGTCCGACTCGCGCAAGTCGGCCACGGTGCGGCACGCATGCAGCACCGTGGTGTGATCCCGTCCGCCAAAGGCGTCACCGATATTCGGCAGGCTCAGCGGCGTCAATTCCTTGGCCAGCGCCATCGCGACCTGGCGCGGCCGGGCGATGTCACGGCTGCGCTTCTTGCTGTGCATGTCGGACAGCTTGATCTTGTAGTAGTCGGCAACCGTCTTCTGGATGTTGTCGACGGAAATCTGCCGGTTGCCGGCGGCCAGGATGTCTTTCAGCGCTTCCTTGACCAGTTCCAGCGAAATCGGCTGGTTCGAGAAGCGCGAATAGGCGACAACGCGCTTCAGCGCGCCTTCAAGCTCGCGCACGTTCGAACGCACGTTCTGGGCGATGAAGAACGCCACATCGTTGCCGAGCTTCAGGTTGTCGGCCTCGGCCTTCTTCATCAGGATGGCGACGCGCATTTCCAGCTCAGGCGGCTGGATCTCGACCGTCAGGCCCCACGAGAAGCGCGAGATCAGGCGTTCGTCCATGCCTTCTATCTGCTTCGGGTAGGTATCACAGGTCATGATCACCTGCTTGCCGCCTTCGAGCAGCGCGTTGAACGCGTAGAAGAACTCTTCCATGGTCCGGTTCTTGCCGGCGAAGAACTGGATATCGTCGATCAGCAGCAGGTCGAGCGAGTGGTAGTAGCGCTTGAACTCGTCGAAGGCCTTGTGCTGGTAGGCGCGCATGATGTCGGCGACGTAGCGCTCGGCATGGATGTAGCGGATCTTGGCCTGCGGGTTCTTCTGGAATACGTGGTTGCCGATGGCCTGGATCAAGTGAGTCTTGCCGAGGCCGACGCCGCCGTAGACGAAGAACGGGTTGTAGGTCGAATCACCGGGATTGTCGGCGATCTGCAGCGCAGCGGCGCGGGCGAGCTGGTTGCCCTTGCCGGTGACCAGGCTTTCAAAGGTGAAGGCCGGGTTCAGCCGCGTGCTTTCGTGCCCGCCGCCGATGGCCGGTTTGGGCGCGGTCATCCGTGGCTGCTGGGTGTGGGTGGACTCGGCCGGGATCTGGACGTCGCCGGTTTCCGAACTGACGGCGGCGCGGCGCGGGGCTTTTTCGCCCGGGGTCGTCGTGGCGGCGGCACCGCCGATACGCAGTTCCACCGACACGGCGTCGCCGAACAGCGCCTCCGCCAGGGTCTCGATGCGGGCCAGGAAGCGGTCCTTGACGAAGCCGAGCGAAAAGCGGTTTTGCGCGTACAGCACCACGCCCTCGTCGCTGACGACGCAGACGAGAGGCTTGATCCAGGTGTTGAACTGCTGCGGCGACAGCTCGGCCTCGAAACGGGCCAGGCACTGTGGCCAGAAGGCGGAGAGATCGGTCATTGGCAAACGTTCGGCGTTACGGGAACGCGGGGAAACAATCGGCAGGTGTTGTGGCATACCGCCGGTCAATCAAGCATTCTACCTTGTAACCGGGAAGTTATCCACAGCCATGAATCCGTTAAATGGTTGACAAGACAGCGATCTCCGGCTGTAATCTCTCGTTTATTTTCTGTTCCGAACATAGGGTATCGAGATGAAGCGCACCTTCCAACCGTCCGTCGTGAAGCGCAAACGCACCCACGGCTTCCGCGTCCGTATGAAGACCCGTGGTGGTCAGAGCGTCATTGGCGCCCGCCGTGCCAAGGGCCGCAAGCGCCTGGCCGTCTAAGCGTTCAGGCCCCGTGGCCTTTCGCTTTCGCCGCGCGCAGCGTCTGCTGAAAACGGATGAATTTTCATCCGTTTTTCGTTTGCGCCAGATGCGAACCAACGCCTGGTTTCAGGTCTACGTCAGTCCCAACACGCTCGGGCATGCCCGGCTGGGGCTGGTCGTCGGCAAGAAGACGGCCAAGCGGGCAGTACGCCGCAACTACATCAAGCGCTCAGTCCGCGAGATCTTTCGCCAGCACCCGGCCCGCCTGACGTCGTTCGACTTTGTCGTCCGCGCCAGAACGGCGTTCGGTCCCGCCGAACGTGCCGAGGTGGAGCAGGCGTTAGCGGCTTTGTTTGCCAGGTTGTCGACATGTCGCGTATCGTCCTCGCGCTGATTCGTTTCTACCAATTGGCCATCAGTCCGCTGATCCCGCCGCGCTGCCGTTTCCAGCCCACCTGTTCGCAGTACGCGATCGAGGCGGTCCGGAAATACGGCGTGCGCAAGGGTGGCTGGCTGGCGCTTAAACGGCTCGGCCGTTGTCGCCCTGGTGGCGGCTGCGGCTACGACCCGGTTCCTTGAATCCCTCACCCGGTTACGAGATGGATACCAAACGTCTTATCGTTTTCATCGCGTTGTCCTTCGGCCTCCTGTTTGTCTGGCAGGAATACTTTGCGCCGAAGCCTGCGCCGAAACCCGCCGTCGTGACGACGCATACCGCATCCGGCGTGACGACGACGTCCGGCGCACCGGCTGCGACGGCTGACGCGTCCGCGAACCTGGCCAGGGGCCAGAGCGTGGAAGTCACCACCGACATGGTGCGCGCGCGCATCGATACCGCCGGTGGCGATGTCCGCAGCCTGGACCTGCTGCAACAGGGTTCGGTCGACGACCCGTCCAAGCCGCTGACGCTGCTGACCGACCAGGGGGGACGCACCTATGTCGCCCAGAGCGGCCTGCTGTCGCCGGTGGTCGGCCTGCCGACGCACAAGACCGTGTTCAGCGTCGAAAAGACCCAGTACACGCTGGCCGATGGCCAGAACAGCGTGTCGGTCACGCTGGTTGCGCCGCCGGAAAACGGGGTGCAGGTCAGGAAGACCTTCACCTTCACCCGTGGCTCGTACCTGATCGACGTCCGTTACGACATCCATAACGAAACCGGCCGGCCGCTGCCCGCCAGCGCCTACTACCGGCTGCTGCGCGACGGCAAGGCACCGGAAGGCGAAGGCCGCTTCGCGCACACCTTCACCGGCCCGGCGGTCTATACCGACGCCGGCAAGTT
Organism: Microvirgula curvata; assembly: GCF_054781615.1. Taxonomy (NCBI): domain Bacteria; kingdom Pseudomonadati; phylum Pseudomonadota; class Betaproteobacteria; order Neisseriales; family Aquaspirillaceae; genus Microvirgula; species Microvirgula curvata. The sequence continues at coordinate 48,871 of NZ_BAAGUB010000041.1, forward strand.
CCAGAAGGTGGCCTTCGAGGACCTGGACAAGCACAAGGCCAGCTACGAGAAGAACTCGGACAACGGCTGGGTGGCCATGCTGCAGCACTACTTCGCCAGCGCGTGGATCCTCAAGACCACCGACGGCAAAAGCGTCTGCATCAACGCCCAGAGCTGCCAGTTCGAGCTGAAGCCGGTTGCGGGCGGCCTGTACTCGGCCGGCGTGGTCGTCAACCTGCCGGTCATCGCACCGGGGGCGACGCAGACCATCTCGGTGCCGCTGTATGCCGGTCCGGAAGAGACCAGGGTGCTGAAAGCTACCGCGCCGGGTCTGGAACTGACCAAGGACTACGGCTGGGTGACCATTATCGCCACGCCGCTGTTCTGGCTGCTGCAGACCCTGCATGGTCTGGTCGGCAACTGGGGCTGGGCGATCGTGCTGCTGACGGTCATCGTCAAGGCGGTGCTGTATCCGCTGTCGGCCACCAGCTACCGCTCGATGGCGAAGATGAAGGCGCTTGCGCCGCGCATGGAACGTCTGAAGGCGCAGTTCGGCGACGATCGTGCCAAGTTCCAGCAGGCGATGATGGAGATGTACAAGGCCGAGAAGGTCAACCCGCTCGGCGGCTGCCTGCCGATCGTGGTGCAGATCCCGGTGTTCATCGGCCTGTACTGGGCGCTGCTGGCGTCGGTGGAACTGCGTCAGGCGCCGTGGCTCGGCTGGGTGCATGACCTGACCCGTCCGGACCCGTTCTACATCCTGCCGGTGCTGATGGCTGCGACCACCTTCGCGCAGACCTTCCTCAACCCGCCGCCGACCGATCCGATGCAGGCGAAGATGATGAAGATCATGCCGCTGGCGTTCTCGGTGATGTTCTTCTTCTTCCCGTCGGGCCTGGTGCTCTACTGGCTGACCAACAACATCCTGTCGATCGCCCAGCAGTGGTTCGTCAACAAGAACATCGAGAAGGCCGCTGCGGTCGAGCGAAACTCCTGATGCGTGACGTCCGCGCGCCGGTCTGACCGGCGCGACCGCAAACGCCCGTTCCCTTGCCGGAACGGGCGTTTGCCATTCATTTCCTTGTGCCGTGCCGCACGGCCCATGAAACAATAAGACCATGAACACCCTCTACGCCCCCGAAACCATCGCCGCCGTCGCCACCGCCCCCGGGCGGGGCGGCGTCGGCGTCATCCGTGTGTCCGGCCCGTCGCTGCAAGCGTTCGCCCAGGTCATTTCCGGCGGCAAGTCGCCGCTGCCGCGCCGGGCGCTGTATGCCAACTTTGTCGACGCCGATGGCCGCGCCATCGACAGCGGACTGCTGCTGTACTTCCCGGGGCCGAACTCGTTTACCGGCGAGGACGTGATCGAACTGCAGGGCCACGGCGGCCCGGTGGTGCTGAAGATGCTGCTGGCGCGCTGCATGGAACTGGGCGCGCGGCTGGCGGAGCCGGGCGAGTTCACCAAGCGGGCGTTCCTGAACGAGAAGCTCGATCTGGTCGAGGCCGAAAGCGTGGCCGACCTGATCGATGCGCAGAGCGAGGCCGCCGCACGCTCGGCGCTGATGTCGCTGAAGGGGGCGTTCTCGCGTGACGTGAATGCGCTGGTCGACACGCTGATCGAGCTGCGCATGCTGACCGAGGCCACGCTCGACTTCCCTGAGGAAGACGATGTCGAGTGGCTGGAAAAGGCCAATGCGCTGGGCCGGCTGGCGGCAGTGCGCTCGCGCCTGGATGGCGTGCTGGCCACCGCCCGTCAGGGTGCGCTGCTGCGCGAGGGCATGCGGGTGGTGCTGATCGGCCAGCCGAATGTCGGCAAGTCCAGTCTGATGAACGCGCTGGCCGGCGACGAGGTCGCCATCGTCACCGAGGTGGCCGGCACCACTCGTGACACCGTGCGCGAACAGGTGGTGCTGGACGGGGTGCCGGTGCACATCATCGACACTGCCGGTCTGCGCGACACGGCCGACGTGGTGGAAAAAATCGGTATCGAACGTACCTGGGCCGCCGTGGACCAGGCCGATCTGGCGCTGCTGCTGATCGACGGTCGCGACGGCGTGACCGCCGACGATGCCGCCATCCTCGCCCGCCTGCCGGACCGCCTGCCGCGGGTGGTCGTGTTCAACAAGATCGACCTCAGCGGCGAGGCCGCCGGCCTGAGCGAAGGCGACGGCCATCAGATCGTCCACCTGTCGGCCCGCTCGGGGGCGGGGGTCGACGTGCTGCGCCATGTGCTGCTCGATGCCATCGGCTGGCAGGGCGAACGCGAGGGCCTGTACCTGGCCCGCGAGCGCCACCTCGACGCCATCCGTCGCGCCAGCGCGGAACTGGACGCCGCCCAGGACGCCTACGGGCTGGCCGCCGAGCTGTTCGCCGAGCACCTGCGCCGCGCGCAGGAGGCATTGTCGGAGATCACCGGCGAGTTCCGGGCCGACGACCTGCTCGGGGTGATTTTCAGCCGGTTCTGCATCGGAAAATAATTTTATGTCCCATGGGATCCCGGGACATCCATTAATCCTGTGAAAACCAGCGACTAGTCGGCCTATTTGTCCTGCAGAATCCCGGTATGTCCGTGGACATCCAGCCACTTTAGGTACACGCTTTGGTACACAAATGACTGGGTTTTGGTTATTGTGTACCTACGAGTGAGTAACCGAGAGCTGCCATGCCACGCCAGTCTACCCCGCTGACCGATACCAAAATTAAGGCGCTGAAGCCCCGGGCTGAACGTTACCGGGTTAGCGATACCGGTGGGCTGTTGCTGGAAGTCATGCCGAGTGGTTCCAGAATCTGGCGATACCGCTACCAACAGTACGGTGTCCGCCAGCCGGCACTGACCATCGGTAGCTATCCGGATATCAGCCTGGCTGCTGCCCGCAGGCAGAGGGATGCCTGGGCTGCTCTGGTGGCTAACGGGGAGTCACCCAAACGAGCAGTGCAGAAAGACAAGCTTGAGCGGCTGAACACGGTTGCTGCTTTTGCAGAGGCATGGATTGCTGAGCAGTTACCAGGCAAGTCTGATAGTTACCAGTCGACCATGCGACGTATTCTGGTCAAGGACGTCTTACCCAGACTGGGTGACATGCCTCTGAGAGAGGTAAAACCCGCTGACATCCTTGAGCTGTGTGACCGGATCAAGTCCCGTGGAGCACCCAAAATGGCGCTACTCACCCGCAATGTACTCAAGCGGATGTATGACTTTGCTATCGCCAGGCAGTTGGTGGACTACAACCCCGCTGCCTCCCTGGTGGCTCGCTTCATCGCAACGGAAGAAAGCCGGACTCGGGTTTTGTCTGGAAAAGAGATTGGTGAGGTCCTGCGAGGGGTGTATGCCTCGGATATTCGCCGGTCGCTGAAACTGGCCCTTCACCTTCTGGCCATCACGATGGTGCGTAAAACCGAGCTGACAAACTCGAAGTGGGAAGAGGTCGACCTTGAGGCCGGGGTCTGGGACATTCCGGCCGAACGCATGAAAAGAGACCGACCTCACCGGGTCTATCTGTCACAACAAGCCAAAGATCTGTTGCAAGAGCTGCGAAATCTGTCTGGCCGATCTGCCTATTTGTTCCCCAGCTCTCGCGGGGCGGTAGACCGTCCGATTTCCAGTAGCACGTTGAACCAGGCCATCCGGGCCCTGGCACTGGAAGTACAGCACTTTGTCCTGCATGACTTCCGTCGCACCGCTTCGACTCACCTGCATGAGATGGGTTATCCATCCGATGCCATAGAGAAAGCTCTTGCCCACAAGATCCCTGGTATCAAGGGCGTGTACAACCGTGCAGAGTATGCCGAGCAACGTCGGCTCATTTTGCAGGCCTGGGCTGACTTTGTTCAGGGGCAAGTCGAGGGAAGTAGGATCGTGCCTTGAGTGCTTTGGGGTCCTTTCCCACAGGTGTGGGCAGTTCTATGACCTCGCACGTGCTATGGTGCTCGTGGCGCTGGTCTTCCTTCCCGCCGACGAAGGTCAATTCAAGTGCAGCACCAGGAGTGGGCCAGTAAGCGTTAATGACCTCTCGCCTTCCCTCTGTATGGTGGCTTGGCCACCATGCCAGCGAGGGCAAGATTGCCGATGTTGCGGAGACCACCGGCCGGTGGTCTGCCAAAGCAGCCTTCTGAACTGGATGGGTACGTCGGCTGCTATATGATGCTCACCAACCATGGGATAAATCGCCCCATCCTTGGACCTCAGGAAAAGTGCAGTTACTATAGGGGCTATCCTCTTGCATTGGGCGTGGGTCTTGCCTGAAAATCACTCGCATTTTGAATGCCAATGACATAAAATCAACAATCAATAAAGTGAACTTGGCACTTGAAACAATTTTATTGAACACTTCCTGTATACAAAATGCTCTCGCTACAAGCAGACCTTTCTCGCCCAAGCTCTACGTCTGATAGTTGGGGGCGCTACTACACTGTGGACTGGGTGAGCCAGTGTCTTATAGGCGAAATGCATATTCATGACCCCAGTGTCATAGTAGAGCTCGGCGCTGGCCGTGGCGCACTGGCAACTGCGGCTGGCGACAAGTGGCACAATGCCGAGATCATCACTGTTGATATGGATTATTCTTCTGCGCATTTTCTAAATCAATTGGCTAAGCGTAAGCTTGGCAGCTTTACGCATTATGTACATGATGCGTTAGATGATGATCTGGCAAATCAAATTGGCCTTCCACTAGGCAGTGTTGATGTAGCAGTTTGCAACCCTCCCTACGTTAGACCACGCTGGCGCTCAAGCTTTAGCCACATTCTTGAGGATGCGGGTTTGTCTGGTGCCTTGAAATCCATCCACGATGCTGGGGCTGACTTATTGTTTATCGCCCAGAATTTGAGGCTCCTCAGGCAAGGTGGAAAGCTTGGTTTAATTCTCCCTGACGGACTAATCACGGCAGAAAAATTCGCGGGAGTTAGACGTAACTTATTGCGCGAGCATTTTGTTGAACAGGTCGTACAGCTCCCACGACGGGTGTTTGCTGGTACTGAAGCTCAAACCTATCTTGTCGTGCTGGCAAAGAAGAGTGGTGAAACAGACGCCGTTACACTTCGCCAAGTGGGTATGGATGGCATGGTGTCTGAACCGATTGCAATTACTGCTGACTTGGCTCAACGGCGCTTGGACTATGCATACCATGTGTCGGCTAGAGATCAGCCCCACCCCTACAGGGAGGGGAGTATTCAGTGTATCCGTGACATAACTTTAAACTTAACACGCGGGTCAATCAGCTCACACCAGATTTCGCAGTGCGGCTGGCCGGTATTTCACTTAAATGATTTTTCTGCTGGGGATTTAGTTGTGCCGAAGCGGTTCCGGCTGACTCAGCATATGCAAAATGGATTGCCAACACGCATAAGAGTTTCAATGCCTGGGGACATCTTAATTGCAAGAATTGGGCGAAACCTTCATGAGAAAATTGCCCTCGTTCAGCATGGCCCCTGCGTAGTCAGTGACTGCGTGTTTACTCTACGTGTAAGGGAGAAAGATCGGCTGCCTTTGATGGTATTTCTGACTAGTAAAAGCGGGCGTCGTGCGCTGGAGGCATCTGCGCACGGGGTCGGGGCTAGGTATTTGTCAACCTCTGACATACTAGATCTGGTGATAATAAAGTAAGCGGTCTGCTTAGTTGTTAGGGTTGAGCCGGTAGTTTATTTTTTCTTGTATTGACAAAGTGATTCACGCGTATCACTTTGTTTCTTTTTGGATTGTTTCAATGAATTTCAAAAAAGAACAGGTGGTCAGATGCATTTATGGCCAGATGCATTTAGTGCTTTGAGCTATCTATGTCAGGGTATTTTTTTGATTTCAGATAAATAAAAAAATAATGGCAATGTGTTCGGCTCTAGGCTGTTAGTATATTTATCTATCTATAATTAATTGAATGAAAGCAGCCTTTTCAGGGGAATCATAATGAGTGATTTGAATCTTATCGAGGCAGATGATTTAGATATCGCGCTAGAGCAACGGGCGGATTTTATTACAAATGATGAACTAAAGCGCGACACTGCAACAAGTGATTTTTTCGATGGGATTGTTGAATCGCTAATAAAAAGACAGACCACTCTAATTGTCGGTCCGCGTGGATGCGGAAAAACGCACATGATGCGTTATGCAGCCCTTTTATGTAGAGACGACTCAAAAAAACCTCTTGCTATTTATGTTTCCTTCAATCGCTATTATCGCCTTGAGCCTATGCTCGTCTCAAGAGCAAATGCAATAACTCTCTTTCACTCATGGGTTCTTGCTCGTATAATTTTAGCAGCATACGAAACAATAGCTGACACCAATGAATTTAATCAAGATGATATCTATGGATGCCTCAACTACCTTAATATAAAAGAATTAGAAAAATTAGTTGGTCGACTTGAGAAGAATCTCCCTTTAACGACTCAAGAGCAAGACTTGGCAAATGAACTTACTATCTACAATACAAAAAATATCATAGATAATTTATTGGAAATAAGCTGCCGTCCGCGTTGTATATTATTGTTAGATGATGCTGCGCTAACATTGACGCCAGAGTACATGGGGGAATTTTTTGATATATTTAGAACACTAAAAACAGCAAAAATTTCTCCTAAAGCATCTGTCTATCCTGGGACCACTGAGTACGGAGCTCGTTTTCACCCAACTCAAGAAGGTGGTTTTCATTCTGTCTGGCTATCTGTAGAGGATAGTTCATATAGTGACACAATGTCGGCAATAGCCTCTAGACGAATTGAAAATTATACAGAAATTGCCGAGGACGTAAAAGAGTATTTAAAGTTTGCGGCATTTGGAATTCCCAGGGCATTTCTTTTTATGCTAAAAGAATATCAAACGGGTGGATTTAAGACGCCTCAACAGGGTCTTAATCGAATTATACAAGCTCACGTAGAAGCTAGGCTAGAAGAGTTTCGTTCGATATCACTTAAGTCCCCCAAATTAAGAACACTTATAGAGCAAGGAGAGACATTATTTTCCAAAATTGTGATTGCGCTTAAAGAATTTAACGATACCCAGTTGGAGAAGGGAGTTAAACAACTCCGCGTTGGGATATCAGGGATTGACGAAAAGCCACATGTCGAAAGAATGTTTAACCTTTTGATTGAAGCTGGTCTGCTATATGAAGTGCCAGAGAAAGTTTCTCACGGGGCCGATAGAAATTATAATCGTTACGTGCCTCATATCGCTGCCCTGCTTAATCAGCGAGCGTTTTCCGCCAACGAAAGGGGGTGGTCCCCTCGTATAATAGTAGACAAACTAAATTTAAAATCTGGAAAACAGCCTCTCAGGCGTGCAATTTCTTCTCTGCTAAATAAAGACGAATTGGATTCATTAAAATTCGACCTGCCGCCTTGCAGTTCATGCGGTACCGAGAGAGTGCAGCAATCGCAGAAATTTTGCCACAACTGTGGCTCTGAGTTAATTGATAGCTCAACCTTTGAAAGCTGTATCTCTTTGCCTCTACATGAAGTTCCAGGCTTAACCAAGTGGCAAACAGAGAAAATAAAAAAGGAACTTACCAAGTTCAAAACAATTGGTGATTTTTTGTCTGCACAAGATCCAGGGGCAGAACTAAGAAGGATGCACCGCATTGGTCAGGCAAGAGCGGAAAAAATAATAAATGTTATTACTGGCTTTGTGGATGATTTTTTGCAATGAGCGCTTCCAATCAAACCGTTTCTACTGCTGATTATTCAGCAATTGTTGCCGTTCCAGCAATAACCACACCAGTGAGCACCGAGAGACTTTTCGATAGAAACTATAAGGAAAATGGTGATTCCCCAATAGACCAGTTCCTGAAAAACTCGAATGCACTTAATTTGCTATGGATAAATGGTGATAATATATCTCGTGAGCTGGCTACCGTAGCATTTCTTGGATATATGTCTGCTGTAGAAAGTTATGTCCGATCATTGGTGCGAGGCTTGATTCTGATTGACCCTCATTCATTAAAGGTCGCAGAAGAAAAAAATATCACCTTTGGTGCAGCTCTGCATCATAGCAAACAGCTTTTGCCGGAGGCTCTTATGGATGAGTACTCCTTTGTTCACTCGGGAAATATAAAAGAAACCTTCAAAGGCTTAATTGGCATTGATCTTAGCCTAGACGAAAGGGTTGTCAAGGAGTTCGACAAAATATGTCAACTCAGGCATTGTTGTGTTCATCGCTTTGGAAAACTTGGCGCTAAGAATGCAATGAAATTAGGTTTAAATACTCATAATTCTTTATTTGAAAAACCGCTTATCCTTGGCAAGGATGAGTTAAATTTAATTGCGGGAAATATTCGATCCGTAGTGAAGTCGATAAACAATGCTGTGTATCGCTCTATTATGGATAGAACATTTCCAATACCAAAAAACAAATCAGAGCGAAAAGAGGCTGTGCGACGTTCAATTGATACTTTTTGGAAAAAAAACTACAATGATGACAAAATTACATATATAAAATATTATAATTTATTTGCAACAAAAGCTGATAGCATTAAATCTCAAAAAGCCAAGGAGATGTATGATAGGTTTATTTCAGAAAAAAATGCTGATTTAGCAGAACTTCAAAGGGAAGCTTCTAATCAAAGACAAGAAGCACAACCTGCGAACCAAAAACAATGATCTAATTATTTTAGGCTAAGCGGCCTTGTTAACAACTAAATCCTAGGTGAATAAATAGCCTCCCATTTACTAGATACTTTTGTGGCTGCTTCCAACAAGGAAGCAGCCATTCTTATCTGGGGTACGAAAGACCGCTTTGGCCGAGTAGCGGCCTTTCGTGCCGGCCATGCCAGGCAACCGTGGTCTGCACCCACTGGATGATGCCACAAGAAAAAAGTGCCAATAAAATAAACAGCAGCACCCCTACTGCGCAGCACCGAGGCTGTGCAGTAGGGGGCTATGCCGTACTTCAGATATTGCTGTCCTTTTCTCAAAGCACCATATACGACACCCACGGCTCAAACGGAAACCGCCGAATCTCATGCGTGCCGATCCCCACGATTTCCTGCAGGGCCAGCGTCTCTCCCGGAAACGACTCGCAGTTGATCTCGTCGAAGGCGACGATGGCACCTTTCGGCATTCGGGGCAGAAATAGCTCCAGTGCCTTCTTCGTCGGTTCGTACAGGTCGAAGTCGAGGTAGAGCAAGGAGATGATGGTGTGCGGATTGGCTGCGAGGTACTGCGCGGCGGTCTGGGTGAAGTCGCCTTTGACGAGTTCGACATTCGGGATGTGCGCCAGGTGGCGCTCGCTGTTGTACTTCTCGACTGAGCGTTCGAGCTCTTCCAGCGGGCTGCCGCAGATGTCGCCGGGCTGGCTGTGCAGACTGCCCTGGTTGTCCACGGCGTTGACGCTGGGGAAGCCTTCGAAGGTATCGAAGCCGACGATCTTGCGCGTGTAGTTGACCGGTTCGTGGATATTCGACAACTGTGCCCAGGTGAAGAGTCCGGCGCCGTTGTAGACGCCACATTCGACGATGATGCCGGTGATCGGCAGGATCTGCTGGAACAGTTGCTCCTTGGCCATAAAGCGCGCCAGTGCGCGCTTGGTCGAGAAGCGCGGGAAGTTTTCCAGCTTGTCGAGGACCGACAGGCTGGATTGCTGAAACGCGGCTTCGGCCAGGCCGTAGGCGGTTTTGTCCTTGCTGCTGTGCCGGCCGGCGATGGCGCTGTTGGGCAGGGCGGTGGGGGCGGTCATGGGTTCTCCGTCATGGCAGTGCTTGTCCATGGGGCGGCGTTACATGGCCGTGCGGCAACTGAAGCTCTTGCTGCCGGCGGCTGGCAGTACTTTGCTGGCTCCTTGTACTGGCAGGTTGATCAGCTTGCCACCCTGGGGACGGACTTGCAGAGTCTTGGCCTTGCGGATCGCTGCCCAGCCGTAATTGAAGTTGTTGCTGCCTACGTGCGATGAGGTGTCGTAGAACGCGCTTAGGACCTTGCCGTCGACGATCAGGTCGAAGGGCGGATTCGGGTCCATGCCGTAGTCGCGGCCGTTGACGGTCAGGGTGACGCTGGCCAGTTCGTCATAGTTGCTGCAGGCGATGTACAGCTGGGTTTTACCGCTGACCACGACGTATTCACTCACACCTTGTCCCCAACCACTGGACCAGCGGCCGTTTTCGCCAAAGGCTTGAGCCTGGCCGGCGGCGGTCAGGGCTGCGAGCAGGAGGAGGTACTTTTTCATGATGGAACCTTTCTTTCATTTTAAATAGGCAAAAAGCCCAGGACGGCATGAGCCGATCCGGGCCTGGGTGTTAACGGCGGAAGAAGTTGAGAAAGGCGGAGAACGCCCGGTTAGCGAGGGGAATAGCGATTTCACGAACCACGATGCCGGGCAGTGAAGACTTGATGCTCTCCCACAGTCCTTGTTCCGCCGCCTGACGGGACTTTTTTGAGACGTGTTCCTCGCGTGCCTCGCGGGCGATACTCCAGCGCTTCTCTGCGGGCAGCACGCTGATGACGGTGTCGATCAACGCGATCAACTGGTAGCCCGCTTCAGCGGAGACGGCACATACCTGGCTGGGGGAAACCCCCAACTGCCGGCTGATGCTGGCGCGCTTGGTCTCGATATTGGCGGCCTGACGGGGGCTGGGCAGATTGCGCTGCCAGTCCCATTCACGGCTTGGCTCAATCTTGTCGACCTGGTTGATGACGAAGATCACCGGCACCTGATGCTGGTCGGCGTAGGGCTGCACGATGTCGCGATAAACCTGCTCGTCCACACTTAGGGCCCGGTCATCAGCCTTGATCACCCACAGGATCAGATCGAGCTCTTTCATCAGGCTGGCATACAGCTCGGTGTAGTCGGCGTCACGGGTGGTGCTTTCGCCTACGCCGGGCACATCGAGCAGCGACAGACCCTTGCCGTTCTGATAGCTGAGGGTGATCTCCTGCGGATGGCGGGTGCAGGCTTCAACATCACTGACGCTGGCCGTTTCCTGACCGAATAGCGCATTGCACAGCGAAGACTTGCCGGCGCCAGTCTTGCCGAGCACGCCGACGACCGCCTGGTATTGCACGACCTGGCGGATACGCGCTCGCACGGCTTCCAGTTGCTCGGCTGTCAGGGCGGTGAGATGGGGACTTAGCTGATCAAACAGCCCGGCCGAGGTATCCGGCTTGGAGCTGGATAGTGGTTCTTCGTCGCCCAGAGCGGGCCATTGGTTGAACATGAGGGCCCCTCCGTTAGCGTGTGATCAGCAGACTCAGCCCGAACAGGCCGAGCCAGGCCCAGAAATAGGTCGGGCGCTGGTGCAGCGACTGCGCACGCTTCCACAGATAGACCGGAACAAGTAGCACCAGCTTGCCGAAGGCGGCGGTGTCGACCCCGGCGGCTTTCAGTCGCCGTTCGTCCCACAGGGACAAGCCGCAATTGAGCAACAGGGTGACGTACCAGTACTGGCCGCTGCTGAGGGCCTGGGCGACTTCGTAATCGACGGTCAGTTCGCTCTGTGCACGCATGCCGGCAACGGCGGATTCCAGTAGCAGTCCCAGCAGGGGCGCCAGGGCGAGTACCCAGATCACCGTGTTGCTGATGTGGCTGGCCGGCAGTGCCGGCGGTTGTGTGCTGTGGGGCAGGTGAATCGCCAACTGCGTATTGGCGAGGGGAAGCCAAGTGGTGAGGTCGGTGGCCCAGACCAGGGTCTGGCCGTTGAGGGAGCCGTGTTCGATCAGGGTCTGCATGGCTTCGGTGCTGATCGGGCCATGGCGCTGGCCATTCTTTTCGTAATGCCATTCATTCATGGGAATACCTTTCTTGTGACGGGGGGAAGGCCAGCCACATATCTGGAAGTCGTTATTCAACTCATTGGGTTGTATTTCAACCTTACGGCACCTTCATGTCAACGGGGTGATAGTCAACTATCAAGGTTGAATTGGAGGGCGTAATGGCAGAACCGGATATGAAGACACTGGCGCAGCGGGTAGGCAAAAGCATTGCTCGCCATCGCCAGGCGGTGAATCTGACCCAGGATGAGGTGGCCGAGCGGCTGGGGATTGGCAATGAAGCGGTGTCGCGTATCGAGCGCGGTATCGTCATGCCGACGGTGGCGCGGCTGGTGGAGCTGGCGCAGATTTTTCGCTGTGAGACTGCGGATCTGCTCAGTGAATCGAGCAACCGTCCGCTGGACCAGGAGCATCGCGTCAGCCGACTGCTGTCGACACTGGGGGATGAAGACCGTGAACTGGTGGTCGAACTGGTCGAACGGCTGGTGAGCCGCCTGACCCGCGCCTAGTCGAGTAGAACCAGTGCCTGATCGAGTGCCTTGCGCTTCAGCAGCGACCCCTGGCCGAACCAGGCGGAATCCAGCCGGTAGTCCTGGCTGCGCGCCCGGCGGTGGTGGTCAACGTACTCGGTCATCGCATTGACCAGGCCCCAGGCGGTGTTGCGCGCCCCGGGCAGCTCGGCGCCCATGCCAGCGCCGGCATATAGCCGTTCGAGCTGCTGCCAGGCACGCGAAGCCCCGGCGTCTTCCACTGGGGCTTCGTCCAGTACGTCATGGAAGAACACGCGGGCTTCGTCAGCAGAGACCGGACGCCGGCTTAGTGCCTTGATCTGACCAATAAACGCCTCCCAGCCGGACAGACCGATGCCGAGCGCTTCCTTGACCTGACGCGGATCGAACACGGTCGAGTGCGGCACCTTGACCGCTCCGCTGCATTCACCCACTGCCATTTGCAGTGTGTTGTTGCACACAACCCGGACCGAGGTGAACTGGGCCGTGGTGCACAAGGTGCCATCGCAACTGGTTGCCAGCAGCAGATAGGCTTTGACCCGGTCACCGCCCTTGAGCACGGTCTCCTGCCCGGTACGCGCCAGCGCCCACAGCTTGCGTCCGCCTTTCAGCACCCCGGCGGTTTCCAGCTCGAAGCCGCCAGCCGAGACCAGATCGTTATAGAAGTGCAGCACATCCTGCGGCTGCACCACCTTGTAGCGTTTGGACACCACTGACAGCGGCGCCAGGGTGTCGGAGCGATACAGCACCTTGCTGTCCGGATAAGGGCGCAACAGCGACTCGCCGCCCGCCACTTCAAACAGCACGTCGCTGTGCTCGATGGTCCAGTCCATGCCGGCTTCGCGCTGCCAGACATCAAGCGGTTGCTGGGTGGACAACGGGTTGCCGAGGCCGTGCCAGGGGACTTGGCCGACATAGGCCATGGTTTCGATGAGATGAGACATATCAGACTCCCGGAAAAATGCCCTGGTGGTGAGCCAGGGCAGGTAGAGGAAGGCAGTGACGGGGTGTCTCTGCCTGTAACCGGGAGGGTGATATGTGGGTGAAAAAATTTGGGATACCCTAACGGGACGTTACCTGCGACGGGCCGCGCCCATGAAGCGCGCCCCGCGCGCCGCGATGGGACAGATCGTCTTACATGGCCTTTCACTGCACAACCTGCGCGATGTCAACGTATCCATACCCACGGGCGTGCTGACCGTGGTGACGGGCGTTGCCGGCTCCGGTAAAAGCACACTCGTCAACCGCCTGCTGCCGCGCCATTGCCCACACGCCATTCTGATCAACCAGAAAGGCTTGGGAGGAACACGACGCTCGTCAGTCGCAAGCTATATTGGTGTACTCGACGAGATCCGCTCAGGTTTTGCGAAGAGCTGTGGCCAGCCCGCCAGCCTGTTCAGCAGCAACGCTCAGGGGGCTTGTCCTGTATGCAAGGGCCTGGGGTCAGTACAGACCGACCTGGCTTTCATGGACAGCGTGGAAACACCTTGCGATGCTTGCGGTGCTACGGGATTCAACGAGGCTGCACGCGCGAACACCTGGATGAATTGCAATATTGCCCAGGTTCTGGACTTCTCTGTGGAACAGGCGCTGCGGCATTTCCAATCCTGTCATGACGACATCGTTGAGCCATTGCATCGGCTCTCCAGAGTGGGATTGGGCTATCTGTCGCTGGAACAGCGGTTGAGTACCCTGTCCGGCGGCGAGCGCCAGCGTCTGAAACTGGCATCCAGATTGGCCGAGAAAGGCCGCTTGTATGTCTTCGATGAGCCGACGTCCGGCCTGCATATGTCCGATGTCGATCGGCTGCTTACCATTTTCGATGACCTCACGCAGCGAGGCGCCACCGTCATTGTGGTCGAGCACAACCTGGATGTCATGGCTCATGCCGACTGGTTGATCGAGATGGGACCTGGGGCAGGCAAGAAGGGCGGAAGAATCATTTTTGAGGGCCCGCCAGAGGTAATGATCAATGCCTCGGCATCCGTGACGGGACCATTCCTTTCGTGTCATTTTTCCGGGCATTTGTGAGGTGATGCATGGAGCTTCGGCTCCTGCGCTGCTTTACCCGCAGTGGCCGAAGAGAGCTCTGTGCCTTGTCTCTCAGGAACCGGTCTATCCGGCCTTTATCTCCTGCTGCAACCAAAGGCATGCTGCCCATCCCCATAGCCCTTGGTCGCTGCCTTGCAGAGGTAGCTGGCCCGATGGAAGAACGCTTCCAGCCCTTCTGCATCATCCCTACGCAGTCGATACGTTGAGTTGTCAGGCACATGGACCAGTCCAGTCACATCGTCGTGGGACAGCCTGAGCGCACTGGCCCAAGCGGACTGAATGCGGCTGTAGGTGTTCTCCTGGCCAGAGCCGATGCACCCAAAGGAGAAGTAGGCATCCTGGTTGAGAAAGAGCACGCAGTGGTAGTGCGGCTTCCCAGTGAGGCCAAGTTCCCGGGCCCATACGTAGCGGACACTGGTGTGGTGGACTTTGCCATAGCTCTGACGGGACCGTTCCCGGTCATGAGCAATCTTCGCCTTCAGCGAGTCAATGAAACGTGGCATCACTTGATTAGTGAATGCACCAAGGGGGAAGAGTTCTTCTTCAGGGAGCCGCAGATCAAACCGCACGGCAAGGGTCCTGGGGTGCTCGTCCAGGGCACGCTGCAAGGTGTCATGGAGCCGCCTCAGGTACTCCTGAATGAACGGAGCATGCCGAGCTATAACCGGGAGTCCGCAGAAGCTGTCTGCGTGATGCAAGTGAAGATTTGTGTTGACGCTATGGCGCCGTGCTGTGGTGGAGGGGGGCATTTCGAGATCATCCTGTTGGTCAATACATAGACACAGCAGGAGATGTATTTTTTTACTCTCCGGGAGAGGGGGATTCAGGATGGAAGCCTCTTGCAGTCATCCATGTTTCCCATGGGATTGACCAGGCAAGGCGTTCTTGTGGCACAGCTCTGATCTGTCTTGATGGATATCTGTAATTCATATTACTAAACAGAAATTTGCGCTCCAGTTTTTATCGTGGATTTTTTCTGTAAGTGGCCGCTACGCACGGGAATTTTTTCTGAACGTCACTCTGTAGAAATATTAGTCATGTGAAGTCTGGATGTTCCCCCGGACTGACTAGGAATAGCATAAAAACCATGACCAGGGAAGAGCCTGGTCATGGTTTGGGTGCGTGGTTCGACTTCTGGTGTTTTCGACTGTTTTGGCGTGCTAGCTCAAGTCTCGTTCTTTGATTCTCTCCAGGATCCAGTCATGGACCTCGCTTTCCAGCCAGCCGACACAGCGATCGCCTAAGGGGACGGGTTTTGGGAAGCTTCCTTCAGAAATGTTCTTGTAGATGGTCGAGCGAGCCAGCCCCGTTGAGTTAATGACTTCTTTCAGGCGGATTATTCTCATTGTGAAGTACCTCATGTTTGCACAGAGGATTGGCCTGCGACATGTTTTTCCCCATCACTGTTTTCGGCTTGTGGTCAAGCCTTCCAGGCTGAGGCCTGCTGTCTTGAGCTGCCCAGGCAGGAGATCGTTGTTGCTTCCTGCGGTGGATAGCCATGGTGTTTTGTCTTGTGTACCAACTTCAGTAGATGAATGATTGTTGCGTCGTAAATTTTTATAACTTGCTGTATTTCAACGTAGTGATCGACCATATCGATCCCTAGAGATTACATAGAACAGTAATGTATTTAGAGTAGTCTGGCAGTATAATCAAGCTAGTTTCTCGACTAGAGCCGTGATAGAAACAATAGAAAGTTAAAACGGAATATAAATCAAATCAATGTTTTCGATAGGAAAAAACTATGAAAATATTAAGAGGTAATAGGGACTTGACTAAGCCTATGAAAAGATCTCGTGACGATATCAGGAGAGAAATTTATACGTGGATGTACTTGTATTTTAATTTTAAGGAGGATCTTGCCCCTATTGAGTGCGGCACAAGTTTGATGAGGGAGTCGATTGCTAATTGTTTTTCGAGAAGACCTTATATGGAAGAGGAAATAGAAAGATCAATCCAAAAATACATGGTTCCTGAAAGTGAGCTTTCATGGATTTCTGAAGAGAAAAGATTGCAAGAATGGCTACGGCCAATTCTGCAGAGACGCGTCAATGAAAGGTTTTTCTTCCAAACATTGCATTTGCAAGGGCGAGATCTCCTGATTGCAATGATTGATGTGTGGAGATTTGACATCCAGGATAAAATTTATCAAATAAAAGAAATAAAAAAAGATTGGTTTTTGCACAAAGAGGGCGACTGCAAATTTAAATGGTTTTCTGATGAGGTTGAAGGTGACATGCGATGCAAATTCGCATGGGGTTGGTTGCAAAAAAATGAAAGGGGCTTTGATCGAGGCCGAGAGCCAATCGAAAATTACAATGATTTACTTATGTTTTTTGATCAAATGAATTTCAGCTCGGCTGAAATAATACTAAAGCTTAAAAATATTCGGCAAAGCTGGAATCGTCAACGCAGCAGGGAGCGACAGACAGAGAAAAAACAATATAATTTTATTTTGTCTAAGGCTGCCGTCAATTTTCTTGATAAGCTGACTGAAACTCATGTTTTGAGTCGCGCTCAAGTCCTTGAAATCTTGATCAAGAAGGAGTCTGAGAAAGGCGTCTACTTGGCTGGCTGGGAAAAGAGATTCGAGTGAGCCTGGCCATCGCATGGGCGCACGTGTAATAGCCCAGTAAAAATTTACTCATGCCATGACCAAGGGAAACAGACGATGGCAGACAACAGCAAACGGCGGACCCACCAGGTGCAAAAGTGCACTAGTGCTGGATCATCCAGAGCAAGACGACAGTCGCCGGGGTGGTCGAGCCGGTGATCTGTCGCCTCAGGAGGTCACAACGGGGCATTACAAGACTACTTAGGCCTTCGCCTATGCTATCCATGCTGGATGGAGTTCCTGCGGCCGTTCGCCGAACCCTGGTCGTTGGCGGCGCGACAGCAGAAATACCGCAGCGGCCAGGCAACTTGGGTCGTCTGTGGTGATCGTGCTCTTTTGCGGCCTAAGGCGCTCCATCGCAAGCCGTTCGCAGGCTTAGTCGCAACAAGAATCTGGCCAAA
>NZ_BAAGUB010000042.1:0-803 GCF_054781615.1 Microvirgula curvata
ACGTTGTACAAGTGTCGGGCAAACAAAATGCAGCCATTTCGCTTCTGGCCCGGCCCGCTTGCCCCCTGCGAGCGCGGTCTTCGGTAGAATCCGTTGTCATGACTGATCCCTGCTTCCATTGCGGTCTGCCGGTGGCCGACGGCATCCACTTCCCCATCCGTTACCGGCAATCCGACAAGCCCGCCTGCTGCGCCGGCTGCCAGGCGGTGGCGCAAACCATTATCGACGCCGGCCTTGACGGCTACTACGAGCACCGCACGCTGGATGCCAGGCGCGCCGAGCCGCTGCCGACCGAGCTGGTCGAGCAGATCCGGCTGTATGACGCACCGGAACTGCAGCACAGCTTCGTCCATGCCGAAGGCGATCTGCGCGAGGCGTCGCTGATTCTGGAAGGCATTACCTGCGCCGCCTGCGTATGGCTGAACGAACAGCATCTGAAGCGCCAGCCGGGCGTGATCTCGGTCGACGTCAACTATGCCAGTCATCGTGCCCGGGTAAAGTGGGATTCGACCCGCATACAGTTGTCCGCCCTGCTTGAAGCCATCGCCCAGATCGGTTACCGCGCCCATCCGTACGATGCCGACCGGCGCGAGAAGCTGGCGGAGCAGGAACGCAAGGGCCAGCTCAACCGGTTGTGGGTCGCCGGTCTGTCGATGATGCAGGTGATGATGTACGCGGTGCCGGTCTATCTGGATACCCAGGGCGAGATGAGTGCGGAATGGATGTGGCTGCTGCACTGGGCCAGTTTCTTCCTGACCCTGCCGGTGGTGCTGTACTCGGCATGGCCGTTCTATGTCGGCACC
>NZ_BAAGUB010000043.1:0-768 GCF_054781615.1 Microvirgula curvata
GTCTGGAAAGGCCAGCGATAATGGGTGATAGCCCCGTATTCGAAAACACACTCGTGATACTAAGCGTACGAAAAGTAGGGCGGGACACGTGAAATCCTGTTTGAAGATGGGGGGACCATCCTCCAAGGCTAAATACTCGTGATCGACCGATAGTGAACCAGTACCGTGAGGGAAAGGCGAAAAGAACCCCGGGAGGGGAGTGAAATAGAACCTGAAACCGGATGCATACAAACAGTGGGAGCCCCTTCGTGGGGTGACTGCGTACCTTTTGTATAATGGGTCAGCGACTTACATTCAGTAGCGAGCTTAACCGGATAGGGGAGGCGAAGCGAAAGCGAGTCCGAACAGGGCGTTTAGTTGCTGGGTGTAGACCCGAAACCGGATGATCTATCCATGGCCAGGATGAAGGTGCGGTAACACGCACTGGAGGTCCGAACCCACTAATGTTGCAAAATTAGGGGATGAGCTGTGGATAGGGGTGAAAGGCTAAACAAATCCGGAAATAGCTGGTTCTCTCCGAAAACTATTTAGGTAGTGCCTCAGGTATTACTGACGGGGGTAGAGCACTGTTATGGCTAGGGGATCATTGCGATTTACCAACCCATGGCAAACTCCGAATACCGTCAAGTATGAGCCTGGGAGACAGACAGTGGGTGCTAACGTCCATTGTCAAGAGGGAAACAACCCAGACCGCCAGCTAAGGTCCCAAATGATATGCTAAGTGGTAAACGAGGTGGGAAGGCATAGACAGCCAGGATGTTGGCTTAG
>NZ_BAAGUB010000044.1:0-769 GCF_054781615.1 Microvirgula curvata
GCGGGTGGTGCCGCTGGTGCGGGTCGTCAGGGTTTTTTGCGAGCGCTGGCCGTGGCCGTCGTAGCGGTAGTTTTCCTGATCGCTGCTGCCGTCGTCATGCCGGACCAGGGTGACGGTCTGCAACTGGCCGCGGCTGTCCCAGCCCAGCGGCTGGCCGGCGGCCAGCGCCAGCAACTGGCCGGCGGCATCGAAGCCGGCGTCGACATCGGCCGGGGTCAGGCCGTCGCTTTGCTGCAGCGTGCGGTTGCTGGTGCTGGATACCACCATGGCTAGTGTATACGGCTGGCTGCCCTGATGATGGATGGCGCTCAGATTGCCGCCGCGGTCATAGTCGTAGGTCCGGGTATAGGCACTCAGGTCGGTGTCATCGATGGGGAGCGGCGTCGGCAGTGCCGCGGTCTGCTGCCCGGCCTGTTCCCGGCCGGTGGCCTGCACCAGCTGGTACAGCGCGTCATACTGGCAAGTCTGGTTGCCATCGACGGCCTGATTGCGGCGGAAACGGCGGCTGACCGTGCCGTCGCTGCAGCCGAGCAGATTGCCGACCGGATCATACTGGTAGCTGAGTGCCTGCAGCGGCTTGCCGGGGCGGGTGGTGTTCAGGGTGCTCAGGCGGCGGGTCTGCGGTTCGTAGTCGTAGTCGCTGACCACGCCGTTGCCGGCGACTTCGTGCCGCACCTGGCCGGCGGCGTCGTAGTCGATGCTCTGCAGCAAGGGCAGCCAGTCGTTGCTGCCCGCCCACTGCAGGTCGCGTGCCGCCAGCTGGCCGGCG